>JBFFRO010000265.1:0-2992 GCA_041572995.1 Thiohalomonadaceae bacterium | reverse complement strand
CTTAATACCCGGCTGAGCCTCCAGCCAGGTCGCCACCTTGAGGGCATTGTCGGAGTGGGCGTGCATGCGCAGCTTGAGGGTCTCCAGCCCCTTGAGGAAGACCCAGGCGTTGAACGGGCTCATGGTCGGGCCACAGGTGCGCAGCACACCGTAGACGTCGGTGCCGACCAGCGCCTCGGAGCCGACCACCGCGCCGCCGACGCAGCGCCCCTGGCCATCGATATACTTGGTAGCCGAGTGCACCACCACATCAGCACCGAGCGAAAGCGGGCGCTGCAGCGCCGGGGTACAGAAGCAGTTATCGACCACCAGATAGGCACCGTGGGCATGGGCGATCTCGGCCAGGCGTGAAATATCGGCCACCTCGGTGAGCGGGTTGGAGGGGGTCTCCAGGAAGAGCAGCTTGGTCTCGGGGCGGATGGCCGCCTCCCAGGCGTCGTAATCAGTCAGCGGCACATAGCTGGTCTCCACCCCGAACTTGGCCATGTAGTTGTTGAACAGCACCGTGGTGGTACCGAAGATGGAACGCGAGGAGACGATGTGATCACCGCTCTTGAGCAGCCCCATACAGGTGGAGAGAATGGCGGCCATGCCGGAGCTGGTGGCCACACAGCGCTCGCCCCCCTCCAGGGCCGCCAGACGCTGCTCGAAGGTGCGTACCGTGGGATTGGTAAAGCGCGAGTAGATATTGCCCGGCTCGCTGCCACCAAAGCGGGCCGCCGCCTGCGCCGCCGACTCGAAGGTAAAGCTGGAGGTGGGGAAGATGGGCTCGCCCTGCTCCCCCTCGCCGGTGCGTACCTGTCCGGCACGCACCGCCAGGGTGTCAAAGCCGAACTCGTCCCAATCGTCTTGTGAAATCGTCATGCCTGTATCTCCTGGTCCTCACGGGCACAAAAAAACCCGCTCTGCGTGGACGCCAAAGCGGGTTTTTTCGACCCTCGCTTTAGCTGCATTTGTTAAGCGCCCGCAAGCTGAGCTCAAATCGGCGCTGTAGTTTCAGGTTAGGGCCTGGGCGAGTTGCCGTCAAGCCTTGTTGTGCAGCTCAATCACCGCCTTGGCCTGGCGGTCACGATCACCCTTGGCGTCGTCGTTGCGCAGGGCATCAAGATAGTTGAGGTACTGCTCGTCCACATCGCCGGTGACATAGTCGCCGTTGAAGACCGAGGCCTCGAAGCGCGGGAAGTCCTCGCCGCGTGAGTGACGTACCGCCTGTTCCAGATCCTCCAGATCCTGGTAGACCAGGCGGTCGGCACCGATCGCATCGGCGATACCGGCCTCGTCACGGCCGTGGCCGATCAGTTCAGCGGAGGTGGGCATATCGATGCCGTAGACATTGGGGTGGCGTACCGGCGGCGCAGCGGAGGCGAAGTAGACCTTGTTGGCGCCGGCATCGCGGGCCATTTGGATGATCTGCTTGGAGGTGGTACCGCGAACAATGGAGTCATCCACCAGCAGCACATTCTTGTCCTTGAACTCCAGCTCAATGGCGTTGAGCTTCTGGCGCACCGACTTCTTACGCTGGGTCTGGCCCGGCATGATGAAGGTACGGCCGATGTAACGGTTCTTGATAAAGCCCTCACGGTAGAGCACACCCAGTTCGTTGGCCAGCTGCAGTGCCGAGGTACGGCTGGTATCGGGGATGGGAATCACCACGTCGATGTCGTGGTCAGCCCACACCCGCTCGATCTTTCGGGCCAGCTTCTCACCCATGCGCAGGCGCGCCTTGTAGACCGAGATACCGTCGATAATGGAGTCGGGACGGGCAAAGTAGACGTGCTCAAAGATACAGGGGGAGTACTGCGGGGCCTCGGCGCACTGACGTACGTGCAGCTCGCCGGCATTGGTAATAAACACCGCCTCGCCCGGCTTCACATCGGCGATCAGCTCATAGCCTAGGGCATCCAGGGCCACCGACTCAGAGGCCACCATGTACTCGGTGCCCTCCTCGCCCTCGCGCTTGCCGTAGACCAGCGGACGGATAGCATAGGGGTCGCGGAAGGCGACCACGCCATAGCCGATGATCATCGCCACCGCCGCATAGCCACCACGACAGCGCTGATGCACACGGCTGACCGCGGCGAACACATCACCGGCGTCGATCTGCATCTTGTCCTGGCTATCCAGCTCGTGGGCGAAGACGTTGAGCAGCACCTCGGAGTCCGAGGTGGTGTTGATGTGGCGACGGTCGGTGCGGAACAGGTCGTCCTTCAACTCATCGGCGTTGGTCAGGTTGCCATTGTGGGCCAGGGCAATGCCGTAGGGTGAGTTGACGTAAAAGGGTTGTGCCTCGGCCGAGGAGGAACAGCCGGCGGTAGGGTAACGCACATGGCCAATACCCATGCGCCCGTGCAGCTGCAGCATGTGGTTGGCCTGGAAGACATCGCGCACCAGACCGTTATCCTTGCGCAGGTGCAGGCGGCCCTCCTCGTCACAGGTCATGATCCCGGCAGCATCCTGGCCGCGGTGCTGGAGCACAGTCAGGCCGTCGTAGATAGCCTGGTTAACGGATGATTTGCCGACGATACCGATAATGCCGCACATGGTCTTGTTCAGTCCTCAAGGGGTGGACGCGAAGCGCCTTATTTTAGCTCAATATTGGATGGATTTGGCGATATCGGCGGGCAGATAGCCTCTTGCCTCCACCGCCAGCGACTGGAAGTAATGGAGCAGCTTCGCCTCATGCCACCAGGGGTCCTGGGGCATGGGGGTGAGACCACCCAGCAGCACCAGCACCACAACGATCAGCGCGCCACGGGCGATACCGAAGAAGATACCGATCATCCGGTCAGTGCCGGAGAGACCGGTCTTCTTGATCAGGGTCACCGCCAGATAGTTGATGATGGCGGCAACAAACAGCGTGGCGAAAAAGAGAATGGCAAAGGCCACCACCAGGCGCAACGAGGGAACCTCGATATGGTCTTCCAGCAGCAGCACCAGACGATCGGCGAAGGTAAAGGCCACCCACAGGGCGATGATCCATCCGGCCAGGGAG
>JBFFRO010000264.1:0-3010 GCA_041572995.1 Thiohalomonadaceae bacterium | reverse complement strand
GATTCTCGATGTCGAGAAGGTAATGGCCGAGACCGAGGGCACCGGAGAGGACCCCACACAGTACGAGGGCATTGAGCAGCTTGATCGCCAGGCCACCGTCTTTTTCGCCGACGACTCGGCGGTGGCACGCAAGCAGATCGCTACCACCCTAGACAAGCTCGGTGTTCGCCACCTTAGCGCCAAGAACGGCGAGGAGGCCTGGCACAAACTCGAGGAGCTCGCCGTGCGCTCGGAAGCGAGCCACGTCCCCCTCTACGAGATGATCGATGCCATTGTCACCGATGTGGAGATGCCGGCAATGGACGGCTACGTACTCACCCGCAAGATCAAATCCGACCCGCGCTTCAAGGGGATCCCGGTACTGATGCACTCCTCACTCTCCGCCGATGCCAACATCGCCATCGGCAAGGATGTGGGTGCCGATGCCTACATCGCCAAGTTCGACCCGCAGGAGCTGGCCAAAGCACTGCGTAGCGTACTGACCGATGGCGATAGCGTGGTCAACATGGATGGCCTCGACCAGGGCGCCTGATGCCATAAAAAAAGGGCGGCCTATGGCCGCCCTTTTTTTCGCCCAGACTCAGGACTACTTGGTCAACGACATAAAGAGTTTGGGCAGTTTCTCCGGCAGCCGCTCAACACGATCGATCACCGTGTACTGCTTGCCGAAGATGTCCTGCACATACTCGTCGGCATGCGGGTCGAGGTTAATGCAGTAGGTGTAGATCCCCTCCTGATCCAGCTCGCTCACCGCCTTGTGGGCATCCTGAATCAACAGCTGCGGATCGTTCACATCGATATCCGAAGGCTCACCGTCGGTGAGCACCAACAACAGCTTCTTGTCCGCGTTACGCGCCCCCAGGTAGTGGGCCGCGTGGCGCAGGGCACCACCCATGCGGGTGGAGTAACCGGCCTCCATCGCCGCCAGGCGTGCCTTGACCGTGTCATCCCAGTGCTCGGTGAAGCCCTTGATGTGCTGGTAGTGAACCTCGTGGCGGGAGTTGGAGGAGAAGCCGGCGATGGCAAAGTCATCCCCCAGCCCCTCGATGGCCAGCCCCAGCAGTGAGACCGCTTCCTGGCTGAGCTCGAGGATACTCTGCTCGCAGCCCTCGGGCACGTCGGCCAGCGAGGCGGAGAGGTCCAGCAGCAACAGCACGGCAATATCACGACCGTCGTGCTTGTGGCTCATGTTGATGCGCGGGTCGGGCTGTGAGCCGGCCTTGAAATCGATGAGCGAGCGGATCGCCACGTCGAGGTCGAGTTCGCTCCCCTCCTCCTGGTAGCGCACACGCACGAACTGCTGCGGCTTGAGCAGGTCGAGGATGCGCTTGAGCTGCTTGGCCAGGGCATCGTGCTTGGCCAGCAAGCGATCGATCTTGCCCGCATCGCCCGAGGGGTGGAGCTTCTCGTAGAGGCTGACCCAGTCGGGGCGATAGGTCTTGGTGTTGTAGTCCCACTCGTGATAGTGACGCGGTGGCAGGCCTTCGATCTCATCATCGTTGTCCTGGCGCTTGGCCTTCTCCTCAAACATCTCCTCCTCGTCGCCCTCCTCGATAAAGCGCCACATGTGGCGATTATCATCGCGGTAGTCGACCTCGGTGTCGGCGAAGTAGATGTTGGGCTGCTGGTCCTCCTGGCGACGGGTACGCGCGGTATAGGAGAGGGCCAGGCTGGCGATCTTCTTGGTGGAATCCTCGCCGCTGGCCAGTAGTTCGTTGAACTTCTGCAGGAACTCCAGCAGGTCGGGGTTCTCGTAGCCGTGCTCGGGGTTGATCGCCGCATAGGAGAACATCGCCAGGCGGTGACGGATGCAGGACTCCTTGCTCGGGTCGCAATCATGCTCACCGGGACGCGGGTGCAGTGCCAGCAGCAGTGGCTTGAGGCCGGGATAGCGCGCCATCACCAGGCGGTCGATGCGGGCATCCTCAAAGTGCTCGATGGCCACGCGCTGGAAGGGGCTGTAGTTATCGGCAACGATCGCCTCGGTCCACTGACGGTGGCCGGCGATGTGCGCCAGCAGCACGCGGTAGCGATCCAGCCCGCTGATGCCGTCTTTATCATCATAGACGTCGGGCACGCGGATGCCGTAGGCGTCGTAATAGGGCATCGGCTTGCGCAACTCGTCGAAGGCAGAGCTGTAGGGCACCAGGTGGTCGCTATCGTCCCACAGGCAGCGCAGGTAGATGTCCAGGCTGCGCTCGTTGTCCATGAACAGGGTGCCGTGGCGCTCACGCTGCATCACCGCGCGGGAGTCGGCCGACTGCAGCGAGAAGTAGTCCTTCTGGCGCTCCGGGTGATCGCCGTAGTTGCGAATACCGTACTCGACCCAGTTACGGACCCCCTTGCAGCTCAGGGCGTTAAACAGCACCGGTACCTGATTCAGGAACTCGGGCAGGCCGGGGCTGGGCATGGTCTGCTGGAAGCCGTGAATGGAGCCGGTGGTGCGCTCCATGAAGTCGAACACCATGTCGATGTAGCCCTTGAGCAGTTCCAGACTGCCAAGACGGCGGGCCGCCTCACCGATGTTCTGCAGGAAGGGGGGAATGGCCGCACCATTGGGGGTGCGCGACATCTTCCACACCGACTGCGCAACCAGCTCCAGCGACTCCTCGCCGAGACGCTGGGCGATAGTCGGCATCTCCTCCAGGTAGCTGAGCACCGGGGCGACGCCCCGGCCAATCATGCAGACCAGCGAGGCACCATCAAGATAGGCCTTCACCCCCTCGGGCGAAAGCAGCTGTTGCGCCTCCTCCATCACATGGGGGAAAAACTCATCCAGGTCCTTGAAGCCGCAGCTCAGCTGTTCGCGATAGCCCTGCAGGGCAAGCTCATCAAGACTCACGTCATCACCTCCAGCGTGATCTCTTGACCCTCAACGGGGCCGGACTCAAGCGAAGATGGCGTCGATGGCGTGATCGAGAGTGCCGCGGATATCGGCATCGTCGGTGATCGGGCGCACCAAGGCCATGCGGCAGGCCTTGCGCGGCTCGATCCCCTTGTTCATCAGGCT
>JBFFRO010000263.1:0-3018 GCA_041572995.1 Thiohalomonadaceae bacterium | reverse complement strand
GGGTGGAATGAGCATTCGCGGGCGCAGTAATTCAGAGCGCTGGGGCTGGGTGGCGATCAGCCTGCACTGGCTCAGCGCGCTGCTGGTGTTCGGCCTCTTCGGCCTGGGGCTGTGGATGACCTCGCTGGGCTTCTACCACCCCTGGTACCACGACGGGCCGGACCTGCACCGCGGTCTGGGCGTGCTGTTGTTGCTGCTGACCCTGGCACGGCTGGCCTGGCGAGCGATGGGTGGTCGCCCCGATGAGCTGGCCGAGCACCAGTGGTGGGAGCGGCTGGCGGCCCGCTGGATGCACCGCGCGCTTTACCTGCTGCTGCTGGCGGTGATGGTGAGCGGTTACCTCATCACCACCGCCGACGGGCGTGCGCTGGAGGTGTTCGGACTGTTCTCCATCCCTGCCACCCTCAGCGGCCTGGATCAGCAGGAGGACATCGCCGGCGCGGTGCACCTGGTGCTGGCCAGCACGCTGGTGGCACTGGCGCTGATGCACGCCGGGGCGGCGCTGAAGCACCACCTGATCGACAAGGACAAAACCCTGATACGGATGCTGTGTCGCTCGTGACCTGCCGCTTTAACGCCAACGCCTCCATGAGGATACCAACCATGAAACGACTCTTTGCACTACTGATGCTGTTCACCCTGGGCGCCGCTGTACCGGCGCAGGCGAGCGACTACGTGATCGATACCAGCAAGGCCCACGCCTTCATCCAGTTCCGTATTCAGCACCTGGGCTACAGCTGGCTCTATGGCCGCTTCAACACCTTCGAGGGCAACTTCAGCTACGACCCGGCCAAGCCCGAGGCCGCCCGCGTGGAGGTAACGATCGACATGGCCAGCGTCGACACCAACTTCGCCGAGCGCGACAAGCACCTGCGCAGCCCCGACTTTTTCGCCGTAGGCGAGTACCCGCAGGCCAAGTTCGTCAGCACCGGCTACAAGCCGATGGGCAAGGACAAGGGCCAGTTGATGGGCAAGCTGACCATGCGCGGCGTGACCCAGCCAGTCACCATCGATGTCACCCAGGTGGGCGCCGGTGACGACCCCTGGGGCGGTTATCGCCGCGGTTTCGTCGGCACCACCACCCTCAGCATGGCCGACTTCGGCATCCCCATGGACCTGGGCCCCGCCTCCCGCGAGGTGGAGCTGACCCTCTCCATCGAGGGCATCCGCCAATAGTTTCTCTACACCTCCTGTAGCACCCCCCGTTTCAGGCCGCCGTCAGGCGGCCTTTTTTTGCCCGCCGTTTGTGGCAAACTGGGCGTTACGCTTCGTTCTCAGGGGGAGACCGGTGGCCCATTCGCTGGACGATGACTTCTTTCTGCCCGACTTTTGCGGCACGCGCGCCATCTTCGCGGTGGTGGTGCTGGCGGAAATCTTCGCCCTGATGCTGGTGGTGGCCGGCGGCGCGGCCGACCCCTGGGCCCAGCTCGGTCTCACCTCCCTGTTCATGCTCGCCATCGCCCTCTCCGGCGCGGCCCTGCTCTGTACCCTTCGCCCGTGGCTGGCACGCCTTAGCGACACCCTGGCCGGCGGCCTCGCCTACCTGCTGCTGATGGTCCTGCTGCTGGTCTATACCCTGGGCATCTACTGGTACGCCAGGCAAAGCGGCGTGCCGCTGGTGGGCGAGGAGTTTCCCCTTCGCTCGCTGCTGCTGGGGGCCATGGTGAGCGCGCTGGCGCTACGCTACCTCTACGTGCGCCAGCAGTGGCAGCGGCGACTGCGGGCCGAGGCCGAGGCCCGCATCCAGGCGCTACAGGCGCGCATCCGCCCGCACTTCCTCTTCAACAGCCTCAACACCATCGCCGGTCTCACCCACGCCTCCCCGGACAAGGCCGAGGAGGCGGTACTGGACCTGGCCGAGCTGATGCGCGCCGCCCTCGGCGATGGCCGCGCGCTGGTGCCCCTGTCCGAGGAGCTGACCCTCTGCCGCCACTACATTGAGATGGAGCGGCTACGCCTGGGCGATCGCCTGCAGGTGGAGTGGCAGCTGGAGCCGGGGCTGCCCGAGCAGACCCCCATTCCGCCGCTGAGCCTACAGCCGCTGCTGGAGAATGCCGTCTACCACGGCATCGAACCGCGCCTGGAGGGGGGCCGCGTGGTCATCGCCGCGCGCCACCTCGATGGCTGCCTGGAGATCAGCCTAGAGAACCCCGCCGATACGGCGGGCATCGAGGCCCACGGCAACCAGATGGCGCTGGAGAACATCCGCCAGCGCCTGGCCCTGCACTTCAACGGACGCGCCGCGCTGGCCTGCCAGGCCGAGGATGGCCGCTTCCGGGTGGTGATGACCCTGCCCGATAGCGGAGGGACCTCATGAGGGTGCTAGTGGTCGACGACGAGGCCCCGGCCCGTGAGCGACTCAAATCGCTGCTGACGGCGCTCCCCGGCGTGGAGTGCGTGGGCGAGGCCGGCGACGGCGCCGCGGCCGTGAGTGCCGCGCGCGAGCAGAACCCCGACGTGGTACTGCTGGATATCCGCATGCCCGGCATGGATGGCATGGCCGCCGCCCATGAACTGGCACAACTCACACCCGCCCCGGCGGTGATTTTCACCACCGCCTACAGCGAACACGCACTCGAGGCCTTCGATGCGCAGGCCCTGGACTACCTGCTCAAGCCGGTGCGCCGCGAGCGCCTGCAGCGGGCGCTGGAGCGGGCACACGGCCGTGGCGGGGTGAAGAGTGAGGTGGGCGACGAGGCCTATCTGCTGAGCCGCCTGCACGGCCGCGAGCTGCGCGTGCCGGTGGCCGAGGTGCGCTATTTCCAGGCGGCCGACAAGTATGTGAGCGCTTACTATATGGATAACGGTGAGACCATCGAGGCGATCCTGGAGGAGTCACTGAAGTCGCTGGAGGACCGCTTCGGCGAGGCGCTGGTTCGCATCCACCGCAACGCCCTGGTGAGCCGCAACTACCTGCGCGGCATTGAGCAGCGCGCCGACGGGGTGCACGTGGCACTGCTCAGCGGGGTGGAAGGCCAGCCCGAGATCAGCCGCCGCCACGTGGCGGAGATCCGACGG
>JBFFRO010000262.1:0-3019 GCA_041572995.1 Thiohalomonadaceae bacterium | reverse complement strand
GGACGGGGACTACGACCGCTGCTTCTTTTTCGATGAGCACGGCGCCTTCGTCGAGAGTTACTACATCATCAGCCTGCTGGCCGAGAGCCAGCTGCACACAAGCCCGGGGGCGAACATCATTTACGATGCACGCCTGACCTGGAACACCCGCGAGCGGGTCGCCGCTGCCGGTGGGGTGCCGGTGCAGAGCAAGTCCGGGCATGCCTTTATGAAGGAGAGCATGCGCAGGGTCGATGCCCTCTATGGTGGCGAGATGAGCGGTCACCACTTTTTCCGTGATTTCTATTACTGTGATAGCGGCATGATTCCCTGGCTACTTCTTGTGGGGTTGCTCTCGCGTCAGGGCGGCCCGCTCTCGACGATGGTGGCCGAGCAGCAGCGCGCCCATCCGGTCAGTGGCGAGATCAATCGCAGTGTCGAGGATGTCGAGGCGGTGATCGCCGCCATCGAGGCGGAGTATGCATCCACTGCCGAGCGGGTCGAGCATATGGATGGGCTGAGTGTTGAGTACGCCGACTGGCGCTTTAATCTGCGAGGCTCCAACACCGAACCGCTGCTGCGCTTGAACGTGGAGAGTCGGGGGGATAGGGAATTGATGCAGAGAAAGACCGAGGAGCTGCTTCAGCGTATCGGTGGAAGGGAATAAGGGATAAAACTTTAAGGATGGAAAGATTGGTCGGGGTGAGAGGATTCGAACCTCCGGCCCCTGCCTCCCGAAGACAGTGCTCTACCAGGCTGAGCTACACCCCGTTTAATCTTTTAGTGGTTTCGCTGGACAGCGAACCGCGCAATGGTGATTAAGGCGTCTTTGTAGACCGAGTTCGGGATAACGGTCAACGCCTCGATGGCTTTGTCAGCCTCCTCCTGCGCGGAGCGCGCAGTGTACGCGATGGCGCCGGTCGAATCAATAGCCGCCAGCACGCCATCGATATCGTTTTTTCCGCCGTTTTCAATGGCGTGTCGGATCAGTGCGGCCTGCTCCGCGTTGCCGCGGGCCATGGCGTGGATCAGCGGCAGGGTGGGCTTGCCCTCGGCCAGGTCATCACCGACATTCTTGCCCATCTCCTCGCTCGAGGCGGAGTAGTCGAGCACATCATCAATGAGTTGGAAGGCGACCCCCAGGTACATGCCGTAGTCGGCCAGCGCCTGCTCGATGGTCTCGTCGGCCTCGCAGAGCACCGCGCCGAGGCGGCTAGAGGCCTCGAACAGTTTGGCGGTCTTGCTGCGGATCACCTCCAGATAGCGCTCCTCGGTGGTGTCGGCATCGTGCACGTTGAGCAGCTGCATCACTTCACCCTCGGCAATGACGTTGGTGGTCTCGGCGAGGATTTCCATCACCCGCATCTGGCGTACGCCGACCATCATCTGGAAGGCGCGGGAGTAGAGGAAGTCACCGACCAGCACGCTGGCGGCATTGCCGAAGAGGTTGTTGGCGGTTTCGCGGCCGCGGCGCAGTTCCGACTCGTCCACCACATCGTCGTGCAGCAGCGTGGCGGTGTGAATGAACTCCACCACCGCCGCCAGTTCGTGGTGGTCGCGGCCCGGGTACTCCAGGGCACGGGCCGCCAGCAGCAGCAGCACCGGGCGCAGGCGCTTGCCGCCACTGTTAATGATGTACTCGCTGATCTGATTAATGAGCACAACCTCCGAGTGGAGACGCTCACGGATCACCTGATCGACTGCCTGGCGGTCATCCTCGATCAGCTTGTATACATCTTGTATGTCCATGAAATACCAGTACTATTTGTCTATTTCCCAGCCCCGCCGGGTGAGTGTGGAGTAGCGCGAAACAACGGCGGCTATTATGGGGTTTGACCTGACGGAAGGCAAACGCTAGAATTGCCGGTCTTTCGTGACCCCATTGGGGTGGTTTTCGTTTTGGAGAACGGCGATGTACGCGGTAATCAAGACCGGTGGTAAACAGTACCGGGTGGCCGAGGGCGATACCCTTAAGGTCGAAAAGCTTTCTGCCGACGTTGGCGCGACCCTGGACCTCGATCAGGTTCTGATGGTTGCCGACGGCGACAACATTCAGATTGGCGCTCCCGTGGTGGACGGCGCCAAGGTGACGGCAACTGTCAAGTCTCACGGCCGTGGCGAGAAGATTCGTATCGTCAAGTTCCGCCGCCGTAAGCATCACGACAAGGTGACCGGTCACCGTCAGTATTTCACCGAACTGGAGATCACCGGCATCAAGGCCGGCTGATTGCGGAGGTTAGAGAACAATGGCACATAAAAAGGCTGGTGGTAGTACTCGTAACGGTCGCGATTCAGTCTCCAAGCGCCTGGGCGTAAAGCGCTTTGGCGGCGAGCTGGTCAGCGCCGGTAGCATCATCGTGCGTCAGCGTGGCACTAAGTTCCACGCCGGCAACAACGTTGGCTGTGGTCACGACCACACCCTCTTCGCCAAGGCCAATGGCCGCGTGGTGTTTGAGGTGAAGGGCCCGAAGAACCGCAAGTTCGTCAGCATCGTCGCTGAATAATCCGGTTCGCTGGTCTTGAGCAAGAAGCCCCGTCGAAGCGACGGGGCTTTTTGCGTTACAGGGGATAGAGCATGAAATTCGTCGATGAGGCGACCATCCGGGTCGAGGCGGGCAAGGGCGGCAACGGCTGCGTCAGCTTCCGTCGTGAGAAGTACATCCCCTTCGGTGGCCCCGACGGCGGTGACGGTGGTGATGGCGGCAGCGTTTACCTGCTTGGCGACAACAACCTCAATACCTTGGTCGATTTCCGCTACGATCGCCGCTTCAAGGCCGAGAACGGTCAGCCCGGTATGGGCCGCAATATGACCGGCAAGGGCGGCAGCGACAAGGTGATCCCGGTGCCGGTGGGCACCCTGATCCGCGATGTCGATACCGGCGAGGTGCTGGGCGATATCGTCGAGAGCGGCCAGCGCATCAAGGTGGCCCAGGGCGGCTTCCACGGTCTCGGCAACACCCGCTACAAGTCCAGCACCAACCGGGCTCCGCGCCAGTCCACCCCCGGCAGCATGGGCGAGGCACGTAACCTGCAGCTGGAG
>JBFFRO010000261.1:0-3021 GCA_041572995.1 Thiohalomonadaceae bacterium | reverse complement strand
TTCGTGCAGCTTGGCCCGAGCGGTATCGATCACCTCGCGCGGTACCCCCGCCAGCTGCGCTACCTGCAGACCATAGCTCTGGTTTGCCGGCCCCTCCTTGACGCTGTGCATGAAGACGATGCGTTCGCCGTGCTCGACCGCATCCAGGTGGACGTTGGCCACCCCGGGCAGTAGCTCGGGCAGGGCGGTGAGTTCGAAGTAGTGGGTGGCGAAGAGGGTAAAGGCACGCTGGCGGCTCGCCAGCCGTACCGCTGTCGCCCAGGCCAGGGAGAGACCATCGAAGGTCGAGGTACCGCGGCCAATCTCATCCATCAGCACCAGGCTTTGTTCGCCGGCATTGTTAAGGATGTTGGCCGTCTCGGTCATCTCCACCATAAAGGTGGAGCGACCGGTGGAGAGGTCATCGGAGGCACCGATACGGGTGAAGATGCGGTCCACCGGGCCAATGCGCGCCTCACGTGCCGGCACGAAGCTGCCGATGTGGGCCATCAGTACGATGAGGGCGGTCTGGCGCATATAGGTGGATTTGCCACCCATGTTGGGCCCGGTGACGATAAGCATGCGCCGCTCGTCATCCAGCTCAATATCGTTGCCAACGAAGGGCTCCTCCATCACCGTCTCGACCACCGGGTGGCGCCCCCCAAGGATGCGAAGCCCCGGTGCCTCATCCAGTTGTGGGCAGACCAGGTTCAGTGCCTCGGCACGCTCGGCCAGGTTGGCCAGTGCATCCAGCTCCGCCAGCGCCGCGGCGGCGGCCTGCAGCTCGACCAGTTCCCCGCCCAGCTGTTCGAGCAGACCGTCGTAGAGCATCTTCTCGCGGGCCAGCGCCCGCTCGGCGGCGGAGAGTGCCTTCTCCTCGAAGGCCTTGAGCTCAGGGGTGATGAAGCGCTCAGCGGCCTTGAGGGTCTGGCGGCGCTGGTACTTCTCGGGGACGTTGTCGGAGTGCGCGCGGGAGATCTCAATGTAGTAGCCGTGGACCTTGTTGTAGCCCACCTTGAGGGTGGCAATGCCGCTACGTTCACGCTCGCGTGCCTCCAGGTCCAGAAGGAACTGGGCGGCGTTCTCGCGAATACCGCGCAGCTCGTCCAGCTCGGCATCATAGCCGGGGGCGATCACCCCGCCGTCGCGGATCAGCACCGGTGGCTCGTCGATGATGGCCTGAGAGAGCAGTGCGTGGATCTCCGGGTGTTCCCCCATAGCCTTGAGCAGTGCGCTGATCGCCGGACTGTCCAGTGGGCTGAGCAGCTGCCGTAGCTCGGGCAGCAAGCCGAGGGCGCGGCGAAGCTGCGCGAGGTCGCGGGGCCGGGCCGACTTGAGGGCGACGCGGGCGAGGATGCGTTCGATATCGCCGATGCCGCGCAGCAGGGCTGCCAGCGGCTCATGGCTGGCCTGATCGAGCAGTGCCTGGATCGCCTGCTGGCGAGCAATAAGGGTGTCTCGGCTGCGCAGCGGACGGTTGATCCAGCGACGCAACAGGCGGCTGCCCATGGGGGTGGCGGTCTGGTCCAGCACCCCGGCCAGGGTGTGGGCATGGTTGCCCGCCAGGTTCAGCTCCAGCTCCAGGTTGCGGCGGCTGGCGGCATCGAGGATCACCGCCTCATCGTGCAGCTCCACCATCAGCCCCCGCAGGTGGGGCAGGGAGGTGCGCTGGGTCTCCTGCACATACTGCAGCAGGGCCCCGGCGGCACCGGTGGCGGCGGGCATGTCACTGCAGCCGAAGCCGCTAAGGTCACGGGTGCCGAACTGGGCACTGAGCTGGCGCCCGGCGGCCTCGTGTTCGAAATGCCAGGGGGCGAGCGGTTTGAGGCTGCAGCGGGCCTGTGCCGGCAGGTCTGGAACCTGTTCCTCCGGGTGCAGTAGTTCGCTGGGCTGCAGCCGCTCCAGCTCGGCACTGAGCGCCTCATCGTCCCCCACTTCACTGAGCACGAAGCGGCCGCTGGAGAGTTCCAGGGTGGCCAGTCCGATGCGCCCCTCCAGCCGGGTTACGGCACTGAGCAGGGTGGCGCGTCGCTCCTCCAGTAGCGCCTCGTCGGTGACCGTACCGGGGGTGACGATGCGTACTACCTTGCGCTCCACCGGCCCCTTGCCGGGTGTTGGCTCGCCGATCTGCTCGCAAATGGCCACCGATTCGCCCTGCCGGATCAGCCGCGCCAGGTAGCTCTCTGCGGCATGATAGGGGACCCCGGCCATGGGGATGGGTTCGCCGGCCGAGGAGCCGCGCGCGGTCAGGGTGATGTCGAGAAGCCGGGCCGCACGGCGGGCATCGTCGTAGAAAAGCTCGTAAAAATCGCCCATGCGGTAGAACAGCAGCATGTGCGGATAGTCGCCCTTGATGCGCAGGTACTGCTGCATCATCGGCGTGTGGGCATTGGCGGGTTGTTCTTGTTTTGAGCGTCCTTTGGGCATCCGCGCAGTGTAACGAAAGCCCGCGCCCCGGCCTAGTCGCTTGCGCCCCCCTGTGAGGTCTGATACCAATGGCTGACTGTGTTTCCTGTACTTCAAGGATATGGAGAGGTGCCGTGCTGGGGCGTGGAGATTATTCGGAGAAACGCGGGTTTAACCGTATGGGGGTGGAGTGCCTGGTCATTCTGAGAGGCGCTGACGGCAGCGCGTACTCCGCCATGGCCCAGGATCTGAGCGCCACTGGCCTGCAGGTGGCCATGACCCAGCCGCTGGAGGTGGGCACCGAGCTGGAGCTGACCATGAGGCCGGAGAAGACGCTGGTGGCCCCGCTGGAGGCGCGGGTGGAGGTGGTCCGGGTAAACGAGCTCGCCCCGGGTAGTTATGAGGTTGGTCTGAGTATCAAGGAGATACGTCCGATCCCCGTGGAGGAGTAGGGCCTAGACGTAGGCGTTGAGGCGCGGCAGCAGTTCACTGCCCTCCTCAAACTGGGCCGCCTGCTGCTGGCCTTCGTAGGCGTCCAGGGCGCGCCGGGTCTGGTAGTCACGGGCTCGCTCCTCGCCATAGGCCTTCTCCCCGGCCAGGCCGTTGCGGCGCGCCGCCTGCAGCATGTCGAAGGCG
>JBFFRO010000260.1:0-3031 GCA_041572995.1 Thiohalomonadaceae bacterium | reverse complement strand
GGCGACCGTTCCGAGCGCATCCGCACCTACAACTATCCCCAGGGGCGGGTCACCGATCACCGCATCAACCTCACCCTCTACAAGCTGGACGAGATCATGCAGGGCCAGCTCGATCAGGTGATCGAGCCGCTGATCAACGAGTACCAGGCCGACCAGCTGGCCGCCCTCAGCAACGAGTAATGTGAGCACCATCGACACCCTGCTGCGCGATACCCCGCCCCGCCTGCCGGAGGCGGAGTCGGCGCGGCTGGAGGCCGAGATGCTGCTGGCCCACGTCCTCGGCAAGGGCCGCAGCTACCTCTACACCTGGCCCGATCACGAGCTGGATGCCGAGCAGGCCGCCGCCTTCGAGGCCCTGGTGGCGCGCCGCGAGGCTGGCGAGCCGGTGGCCCACATCCTCGGCGAACGCGGTTTCTGGTCGCTGGACCTGAAGGTCAGCACCGATACCCTCATCCCCCGCCCGGAGACCGAGCTGCTGGTGGAGGCGGCGCAGGCACGCCTGGCCGAGTGCGACACCCAGCCCGTGCGCATCGCCGACCTCGGCACCGGCAGCGGTGCCATCGCCCTGGCCATCGCCAGCGACTGCCCCAGTTGCGAGGTGGTGGCGGTGGAGCGTAGCGCGGGGGCGCTGGCGGTGGCGCGGGAGAACGCCGAGCGCCACCGCCTCGGCAACGTCGAGCTGCTGCAGGGCAGCTGGTACGAGCCGCTGGCCGGGCGCCGCTTCCACCTCATCCTCTCCAATCCTCCCTATATCTGCGCCGACGACCCGCACCTGCAGCGCGGCGATGTGCGCTTCGAGCCCCTCAGCGCCCTGGCCTCGGGGGCCGACGGCCTGGACGATATCCGCCACCTCGTCGCCCACGCCCCCGCCCATCTGGAGTCCGGCGGCTGGCTGCTGCTGGAGCACGGCTGGGAGCAGGGCGAGGCGGTACGTAATCTGTTGATTGCCGGTGGCTTTCAGCAGGTGGAGAGCCTCCTCGACCTGGAGGGGCGCGAGCGGGTGAGCCTCGGCCGTACCCCTTAGCCGCGGGCACTGAAAAGTGAGTACGCGTTCACATACCGTGCGCAGAGTCGGTATTTAACGCTTGAAGATTTCCCCCAAAGGACTAGCCTTGGGGTATGCACAGGACACATCCCCATCTCATCAAGCACCGTGAGCTCTGTTTCTCCGAGCTGCACCCGGATCGTGCCCAGGCCCACAGCGCCTGCCTGCTGCTCAGCGACATCGACGGCATCATCGAGGTCCGCCCCCTCTCCCCGCACCGCCTGCAGGTCAGCTACCTGCTCAGCCACCTGCACCTGGAGCTGATCGAGGAGGCACTGATCGAGCTGGGCTACCACCTCGACAACAGCCTGATGAGCCGCCTCAAGCGTGCCCTGCACTACTACGCCGAGGAGAACGAGCGCTTCAATCACGGCCTCTGCGAGGACTGCAACAAGCAGGTCTTCGCCAGCCGCTACCAGCGCCTGCGCCACGGCTGCCGCGACCGCCGCCCGGAGGTCTGGCGCAACTACCGCTAAGCCTGATCTCAATGGGCCCCCGCGGCCCATTTCGCGTTAGAATCCCCCCATGAACGACGATCAACTGCTGCGCTACAGCCGCCAGATCATGCTGCCCCAGGTCGACGTCAAGGGGCAGCAGCGGCTGCGCGACTCCCGCGCCCTCATCATCGGCCTCGGCGGCCTCGGCTCCCCGGTGGCCATGTACCTGGCCTCCGCCGGCATCGGCACCCTGGTGCTGGTGGATGACGACGTGGTCGATATCTCCAACCTGCAACGCCAGGTGCTGCACCGCGAGAGCGACATCGGCCGTCCCAAGGTGGACTCGGCCCGCGACCACCTTAAGGCGATCAACCCCGAGGTGGGCGTCATCCACTACCCGCGGCGCCTGGAGGAGGCCGAGCTGCGCGCCGAGATCGCCGCCGCCGACGTGGTGCTGGACTGCTCCGACAACTTCCCCACCCGCTTCCAGCTCAACGCGCTCTGCGCCGAGGCCTTCACCCCGCTGGTCTCCGGCGCGGCAATCCGCTTCGAGGGCCAGGTGGCGGTCTTCCACCACGAAAACGTCGACGCCCCCTGCTACCGCTGCCTCTACCGCGACGATGCCGACGAGCAGGCCGCCACCTGCTCCGAGAACGGCGTCATCGCCCCGCTGGTGGGGATCATCGGCTCGGTACAGGCGCTGGAGGCGATCAAGGTGCTGCTGCGCATCGGCGAGACCCTGGGCGGCCGGCTGCTGCTGCTCGACGGCCTGAGCATGGAGTGGCGCAGCATGAAACTGCGCAAGGACACCGAGTGCCCGGTCTGCGGCAACCACTAACCACCACGGAATACCCCATGAACGAAGCCCAACTGCCCCGCCCCCTGATCAACCAGCTGCTGGCCGCCGCCCAGGCCAGCCCCGAGCGCGAGGTATGCGGCCTCATCGGTGCCGATGACAGCGGCGCCCACCGCCTCTACCCGGTGGCCAATGTCGCCGAGCAGCCCGAGCGCCTCTTCGCCATGCAACCCGAGGGGCAGATCGACGCCATGCGCCAGATGCGCGAGGCGGGCGAGGAGCTGTTCGCCATCTACCACTCCCACCCCCACGCCCCGGCCGCCCCCTCCGCCGCCGACCTGGAGCAGGCCGCCTACCCCGAGGCGCTCTACCTCATCGTCTCGCTGGACACCAAGGGGGTGCTGGACCTGCGCGGCTACCAGCTGACCGAGGGCCAGTTCAGCCCGGTGCCGCTGATCATGGCCTAGCCGGCAGGGCGGCCAGCCGCCCCCTTCGCTTCGTCGCAAAGCCGACAATCCGCCCCGCAAGCCCGGCAAGACCTTCACTAACTCATTGATATTGCATGGACCAATCGCTGGCACAGCGATTGCAGCCGCTACTCCTGTGAGCAGGCCGGGCAGCCCCCGGCCACCAACCCCACGGTAGAGGCGGTCTCCCCCATGTCTTTTGGCTTTGAACTCAACACCTTCTCCGCAGGCTTCACCCCGCAGGTGCCAGAAGATGACTGCACCCAGTGCTCCATGTGCCTCGGCG
>JBFFRO010000259.1:0-3032 GCA_041572995.1 Thiohalomonadaceae bacterium | reverse complement strand
TGATATGAAGGGCGCTGCCAGTGACCCCACCGCGGTAGAAACCCGGCAGATGCCCTCCATGCGCCGCACCATGGAGGCCAAGTGGCGCAAGGAGCGTCGCGGCGAACGCCCTGCCGAGTTCGGTGAGGAGGCATGGACCAACTGGCTGGAGCGCGTGCGTAGTCTGGACAAGGGGGAGATGATCTCCTACTACGTCGAGGGCGAGGAGCCGGACCAGCAGCAGCTGGTCTGGTTCGACAAGTTGCACAGCCGTTATGTCTTTGCCGACATGCATGGCGAGCGCGGTCTGGATGTGAACTTCGGTGAACTAGCCACCCACCTCGGGCGCGGCACGGTGATCGTGCTCGATGGCTGGGACGAGCCGTTGATGGACCGTGCGGCCTACACCATGCTGCAGTCGCTGCACGATCAGCTGCTGGATCAGGCCAGCCACGACAGCCTCACCGGCCTGCTCAACCGCCGGGCCTTCGAGCGCCTGCTACAGGGCCACCTGGATGATGAGAGCCTGGTGGTCGGGCGCCACCACCTCTGCTATTTCGACCTGGACCGCTTCAGTGTCATCAATACCACCTGTGGTCACGAGGCGGGTGATGAGCTGGTCGCGCAGATCGCCAAGCTGGTGGCGCAGAGCGCCGGCGGCAATGCTGCCGCTGCCCGACTGGGTGGTGACGAATTCGCCCTGTTTTATCACGACATGGATGTGGCCTCCGCGCTCAAGCATGTTGAGAACCTGCGCGGCGGTATTAGCGAACACGGCTTTAGCTGCGAGGGCAAGAGTTTCAGTGTCACCGCCAGCTTCGGCCTGGTCACCCTGGGCGAGGGCCTGGGCGAGGGACAGGAGAACAGCGTGCGTGGCCTGATGAGTGCCGTCGACTCCGCCTGCTATACCGCCAAGGAGGGGGGGCGCAACCGCATCGAAACCTTCAGCGCCAACAATGTTGCCATCAACCGTCAGCTCGACGCCATGAGCTGGGTCGGGCGCATGGACAACCTCTTTGACTCTGAGCTTATTCAGCTTCGCTGCCAGAAGATCGCCCCGCTACGCTACGATAGCGCGCGTCCCCACTACGAGGTGCTGCTCAAGGTTCAGGACGAGGAGGGCAATCCGGTGTCGCTGGATGAGTTCGTCAGCGCAGCCGAGGTTTACGGCCGCATCCACGATATCGACCGCCATGTGGTCACCAAGGTGCTCGACTTCCTGGGTGAGAACCACCAGAGTCTCGGCCATATCGCCGGCCTTTCGGTTAACATCTCTGGCCGCTCCATCGGTAGTGTGCCGTTCATGAGCTGGCTGATCGAGCGTCTGGAGGAACGGCCCACGCTTACCTACAAGCTCAACTTCGAGATTACCGAGACCGCTGCCATAGAGAACCTGGAACAGGCCGTTACCTTCGTCCGCCGACTCAAGCAGTGTGGTTGCAACATCGCCCTGGATGACTTCGGTGCCGGCACCGCTTCCTATACCTACCTCAAGTCGCTGCCGGTGGACTACGTTAAGATCGACGGCTCCTTCGTCAAGGAGATCGCCTCCAGCATCTACGACTACGCGGTGGTCAAGTCGGTGGTTGAGATGGGCCACACCTTGGGTAAGCAGGTGGTGGCCGAGTATGTGGAGAGCAGCGTGATCCTGGCCAAGCTCAAGAGCCTGGGTGTGGACTATGGTCAGGGCTACCACATCGAGAAGCCCATGGACCTGGCGGATCTGGTGCGGCACTAGCCGTGCTGGCTTGCGCCCCAGCGCCGTTTGCCCGATCATAGGCGCCCAGTTTTCCAAGCCCGAGTAGCGCCCATGTCCCGCGACATCCATGCCGACCGCATCCTGATCCTCGATTTCGGTTCCCAGTACACCCAGCTGATCGCCCGTCGCGTGCGCGAGGCCGGGGTCTACTGCGAGCTGCACGCCTACGACATGGAGGAGGCGGATATCCGCGCCTTCGCACCCAAGGGCATCATCCTCTCCGGCGGTCCCGAGTCGACCACCGCCGAGGATGCCCCCAAGGCCCCCGCCTGTGTCTTCGACATGGGGGTGCCGGTGCTCGGTATCTGCTACGGCATGCAGACCATGATGATGCAGCTCGGCGGCAAGGTGGAGAACGCCGATCACCACGAGTATGGCTACGCCCAGGTGCGTGCCCATGGCCACACCGCGCTGCTCAAGGATATCGAGGACCATACCTCCGAGGAGGGCTACGGCCTGCTGGATGTGTGGATGAGCCATGGTGATCGCGTGATCGACATGGCCCCCGGATTCAAGCTGATGGCCTCCACCGAGTCGGCCCCTATCGCCGGTGTCGCCGACGAGGAGCGCCGCTTCTTCGGTGTACAGTTCCACCCGGAGGTGACCCACACCAACCAGGGCCAGCGCATCCTTGAGCGCTTCGTTCACGGTGTCTGTGAGTGCGCCGCCGACTGGAACCCAAGCAACATCATCGACGATGCCATCGCTACCATCCGCGAGCAGGTGGGTGAGGATGAGGTGATCCTCGGCCTCTCCGGCGGCGTCGACTCCTCGGTGGTCGCCGCCTTGCTGCACAAGGCGATTGGCGACCAGCTCACCTGTGTCTTTGTCGACAACGGCCTGCTGCGTTACCAGGAGGGGGACCAGGTGATGGCCACCTTCGCCGAGCACATGGGCGTTAAGGTGATTCGTGTCGATGCCGAGCAGCGCTTCCTCGATGCCCTGGCCGGCCAGACCGACCCGGAGGCCAAGCGCAAGATCATCGGCAACCTCTTCGTCGATATCTTTGAGGAGGAGTCGAAGAAGCTCTCCAACGCCAAGTGGCTGGCCCAGGGCACCATCTACCCCGATGTCATCGAGTCGGCCGGCGCCAAGTCCGGCAAGGCCCACCTGATCAAGTCCCACCACAACGTCGGTGGCCTGCCCGACTACATGCAGCTCAAGCTCTGCGAGCCGCTGCGCGAGCTGTTCAAAGACGAGGTGCGCAAGCTCGGTGTCGAGCTGGGCCTGCCCTACGACATGGTCTACCGCCACCCCTTCCCGGGTCCGGGCCTGGGTGTGCGCATCCTCGCCG
>JBFFRO010000258.1:0-3046 GCA_041572995.1 Thiohalomonadaceae bacterium | reverse complement strand
GCCAACTTCTCCATGTTCATCGGCTCGTACAGCAACATGAAGAAGGTGGCCGAGCGCATTCGCGACGCCGCCCTGGAGCTGGGTGTCAAACGCATCATCGTTGGCGAGTGTGGTCACGCCTGGCGTGTGGCCTACTCCTTCTGGAACACCGTCGCCGGGATCGGCGCCGGTGCCGACGAGGCCGACGAGTACGCGCAGAAGCTGCAGAAGCAGCTGGACATGAGTGTGCCCCAGCCCGCCCACATCTGTGAGTTCACCTACGACCTCATCGAGAAGGGCAAGCTGCGCTTCGACAAGTCCGAGAACGATCATCGCACCGTCACCTTCCACGACTCCTGCAACGTCGCTCGCGGCTCGCGCATGGGTTCCTGGACCGGCGGCCAGTTCGATATTCCGCGTGCCGTTATCAAGGCGGCCTGCAACAACTACGTCGACATGGATCCCGACACCATCAAGGAGAAGACCTACTGCTGCGGTGGCGGTGGTGGTCTGCTCACCGACGACCTGATGGAGATCCGCGTCAAGGGCGCCCTGCCCCGCATGGAAGCCCTCAAGGACGTGGCCGACAACGACGGGGTCAACACCCTGGCCGCAATCTGCGCCATCTGTAAGGCCCAGTTTGCCAAGGTGCTGCCGTACTATCAGTTCCCGATGCACATGCTGGTGAGTACCCATCAGCTGGTCGGTGACGCGCTGATTATGACCGGTGGCAACAACGATCCGGATAAAGAACCTGCGGAACCTGAAGAACCGCAGGACAACGAATAAGCGTGCCCTTGGGCGCATAACAGGTTACCTGGTATAGGAGACTAGAGACATGGCGACTTCTAGCGACGATATGAAGCACGATTACACCTTCCGCCGTTACAACGACGGTGACACCGAGTGGGGCAACCTGCACGAGAACATCTTCCAGGCCGGTTGGTCCCACAAGTGCCCGACCTACGTGCACCGTACCCCGCCCTGCCAGGGCAGCTGCCCCTCCGGCCACGACATCCGCGGCTGGCTGGATATCGTCCGTGGTATCGAGAAGCCCACCGGCGACATGAGCATGCAGGAGTACGCCTTCCGCCGCGCTACCCTCTCCAACCCCTTCCCCTCGGTGATGGGTCGTGTCTGCCCCGCCCCGTGTGAGGACGGCTGTAACCGCAACATGGTCGACGACCACGTCGGTATCAACTCCGTTGAGCAGTACATCGGTGACCAGGCCCTGGAGAGCGGCTTCGGTTACACCGCCGGCGCCGACACCGGCAAGAAGGTCGCCATCATCGGTGGTGGCCCCGGCGGCATGGCCGCGGCTTACCAGCTGCGCCTCAAGGGCCACGGCGTCACCATCTTTGATTCCAACGAAGAGCTCGGCGGCATGATGCGCTACGGCATCCCTGGCTACCGTATGCCTCGCGACGTCATGGACGGTGAGATCAAGCGCATCACCGACATGGGCGTCGAGACCAAGATGAAGACCCGCGTCGGTAGCGATGTGGCCATGGCCGACCTGGAGAAGGAGTTCGATGCCATCGTCTTCGCCATGGGCGCCCAGTCTGGTCGTGCCCTGCCCGTCCCGGGCTCCGATGCCGTTAACTGCATCTCCGGTGTGGCCTTCCTCGCAGCCTTCAACGAAGGCCGCCTGAAGCACGTCACCGGCAAGGTGCTGGTCATCGGTGGTGGTGACACCTCCATCGACGTCGCCTCCGTCGCCCGCCGTCTCGGCAACATCACCGTCGAGAACGAGAAGGACCGCCCGGAGCACATCATCATCAACCAGACTGCTCACGACGTGGCCACCACTGCCGTGCGCGAAGGCGCCGATGTCACCCTTATCTCCCGCTCCGCCATCGAGAACATGCCGGCTGCCGAGCACGAGATCGAGGACGCCACCCGTGAGGGTGTGGAGATCATCGGCCAGCTGAGCCCGGTCGAGGTCATCAAGGGTGACGACGGTCGCGCCACCGGCCTGAAGGTCGTCAAGCTCGAGGCCGACGGTTCCACCCCCATCGAGGGCAGTGAGTTCGTCATCGAGGCCGAGCTGATTGTCGCCGCCATCGGTCAGACCGGTAGCTGGGAAGGCATGGACGGCTTCGCCAACGACCGCGGTCTTGCCGACGCCGACAAGAACTTCCAGGTCCCGGGCAAGGCCGGCTACTTCGCCATCGGCGATATCGTCCGTCCGCACCTGCTGACCACCGCCATCGGCCAGGCCTCCATCGCCGCCGAGTCCATCGATGCCTTCCTCAAGTCCGGCAAGCCGGTGGAGTCCAACCGTCCGAAGGTGGACGTGCACCACTGGAACCTGATGGAAAAGCTGATGGAGACCGACAAGACTCCGGAAGAGTTCCACAGCCTGACCAAGCAGGAGATCATCGAGAAGGAGGGCTTCGCCAAGGAGATCGACCTGGGTCTGCGTGGCACCTCCGAGGATGACTACGCGGTGCACAACTACGAAGACCGTTCCAAGAACGAGATCATCCCGGCCGACGCCCTGTTCCTGGGTCACTTCGAGGAGGAGGCCCGTCACAAGCGCTCCCACATTGAGGTGACTGCCGAGGACGTCATTGGCAACTACCAGGAGCGCCTGGTGCCGCTGTCCGAAGAGGACGTCATCGCCGAGGCCAAGCGTTGCATGAGCTGTGGCATGTGCTTCGAGTGCGACAACTGCGTGGTCTTCTGCCCGCAGGAGGCCGTGAAGAAGACCCCGCGCGACAAGGCCACCACCGGTCGTTACGTGTACACCGACTACAGCAAGTGCATCGGCTGCCACATCTGTGCCGACGTCTGCCCGACCGGTTACATCGACATGGGCATGGGTGAATAAGAGGGACATCATGAAGCGCATTAGCAAGCTTCTGCACCTCGTTCTCGTCGGGCTGGCGCTGAGTTTCTCGGCGTCGGCCTCGGCCGAGGGCCATGGTCCGCAGATCCCCAAGGCGGTCAAGGGCGAGGAGTGCGTCGAACCTACCGACGTGATGCGCCGCGACCACATGAAGTTCCTCATGCACCAGCGTGACGACACCCTCCGTGAGGGTATCCGTGGCGCCAAGTACAGCCT
>JBFFRO010000257.1:0-3083 GCA_041572995.1 Thiohalomonadaceae bacterium | reverse complement strand
TCCTTGGGCAGCAGCAGCTTCTGCAGCTCCAGCTCCAGCTCGTCGCGGCGGGCGGTGGTGGCCTTGATCTCGTCCGCGGCCATCGCCTTCATCTCGGCGTCGTCCTCGCCCAGCATCTCCTCGGCGGCGGCGATGTCATCCAGGGTGGCGCGGTAGGCGGCGAAGCTGTCGGCCACCGGCTTGATCTGCGCGTACTCCTGGGAGAGCTCGCGGAAGCGGTTCTGGTCGCTGATGACCTCGGACTCGGAGAGCAGCGCGCCCAGCTCCTCCAGGCGCTCGGAGAGATTCTCCAGCTTGGCGCGGATCGAATCCTTCATGTTTTATTCGTTGCCGCGCTTGAGATCGAACAGTTCGCGGGCGGCATCCAGCAGTTCGTTGCGGCCGTCGAAACCGGCCTGTTTCATCTGCGCGCAGGGGGCGTGCATCAGCTTGTTGGTGAGCTGGCGGGCCATCTCCTGCATCAGCTGCTCCGGGTCCTTGTTGCCCTTCTGCAGCTGCGCCAGGTACTGCTCCAGCACCTGGTCGCGCACGCCCTCGCCGTGGCGGCGGAACTGACGGATGGTGTCCACCGAGTTGAGCGAGCGCAGCCAGCCCATGAAGTGGCTGACCTGGGTATCGATGATCTCCTCGGCCTGGTCGGCGGCCTCCTGGCGCGAGCGCAGCCCCTCCTCGATCACCTCCTGCAGGTCATCGACGGTGTAGAGGAAGACGTCCTCCAGCTCGCCCACCTCGGTCTCGATATCGCGCGGCACGGCGATATCGACCATGAACATGGGGCGGTGCTTGCGCTGCTTGAGGGCGCTCTCCACCGCGCCCTTGCCGAGGATCGGCAGCGGGCTGGCGGTGGAGGAGATGACGATGTCGGCCTCGTGCAGGTGCTCGGGGATCTCCGAGAGGCCGATGGCGAAGCCGCCGAACTCGGAGGCCAGCACGTGGGCCTTGTCCACGGTGCGGTTGGCGATGATGATGCGCTCGATGCCGCTCTCGTGCAGGTGGCGGGCCACCAGCTCGATGGTCTCGCCGGCGCCGATGAGCAGCGCGGTGTGCTCAGAGAGGTCGCTGAAGATCTGGCGCGAGAGGGAGACCGCGGCAAAGGCCACGGAGACCGGACTGGCGCCGATGGCGGTGTCGGTACGCACCTGCTTGGCCACCGAAAAGGTGTGCTGGAACAGGCGGTTGAGCTGGCGGCCGATGGCGCCGGCCTCGTCGGCGGCGCTGTAGGCCTGCTTCATCTGCCCGAGGATCTGCGGCTCACCGAGCACCAGCGAGTCCAGCCCGGAGGCAACTCGCAGCATGTGGCGCACCGCCTCGCGGTCGGGATAGGTGTAGATGTAGGGCTCCACCTCGGCGCGCTCGAGGCCGTGGAACTCACGGAACCACTCCAGTACCGGGGTGAAGTCATCCCCTTGCAGGCCGCAGTAGAGCTCGGTGCGGTTGCAGGTGGAGAGGATCGCCGCTTCGTTGATGGCCCCCTGGGAGGTGAGTCCCAGCAGTGCCTCGGGCATCCGTTCCGGGCTGAAGGCGACGCGCTCACGGATCTCTACCGGAGCGGTCTTGTGATTGATGCCAAAGGCGAGCAGAGTCATGAGTCGGGAGCTATGCCTATTTAAAGAGAACGGGAATTTTGCGGCAGGTGCACGGTCAAGTTCAAGTCCAATGCTTAAGATGGTCATGAAAACGGGGTATAGTCGCCCGATGATCATGCATCAAAAACACGTCACCGGAGGATTGATGCGAGCCACCGTCCTGTTCAGTCTCGCCACCGCCCTGCTGCTGGGTGCCTGCGCCAGCGAGCCGGGGCGCGAGGCCCCTGGCGAGAACGACAAGATTGGCGCCGTCGTGGCGCCGGCGGCCGAGCCTGAGCTGGATATCAGCAAGGCTGCCTCGATGCCGCCCGACGAGGAGCTGAGCGGGCCGCTGCTCTATGACCTGCTGGTGGCGGAGATGCTGGCACAGCACGGTGAGATGGACATGGCAGCGCTGCAGTACCAGCGGGTGGCGATGCTCAGCCGCGATGCCCGCCTGGCCCAGCGCGCCACCCAGCTGGCGGTCTACGCCCGCGATTTCGAGCTGGCCCTGAAGGCTGCCGAACTGTGGGTGCGCCTGGATCCCCATGGCATGGAGGCGAATCAGTCGCTGGCGGCGCTGCTGGTGGGCCATCAGCGTACCGCCGAGGCGGAGGCACCGTTGCACATGCTGTTGGCCACGCAGCCGCCGGAGCAGGGCTACGAGCAGGTGGTACAGGTACTGGCCCGCGCCGAGGATCCGGAGCTGGTGCTGGCCATCATTACCCGCCTGGGGGATGCCTTCCCCGGTCCCTATGCCCGCCTCTCCCATGCCCGCCTGGCCGCCCACCTGGGTGAGCTGGAGCAGGCCGATGAGGCCCTGCAGGCGCTGGTGGCCGACGTTCCCGATGGTGATATCAAGCTGCAGGCCCTGTTGCTGCTGGCACGCGTGCAGTTCGACCGTGAGCAGCCAGAGGCGGCACTGGCGAGCATGGCACGGGCGGTGGAGAGTGCCCCGGACAACGCCGATGCGCGCAGTCGCTACGGACGGATGCTGCTTGACCGCAATCAGCTGAGCGAGGCGCGCGAGCAGTTCAAGGAGCTGTTGCGTATTCAGGGCGATGAGCCTGACGCGGATGTGCTCAAGGCCATGGGCCTGCTGGCCGCCGAGGCGGAGGAGTGGGACGAGGCCGAGCGCTACCTGAGCCGCCTTGCCGATATCGAGGGTTATGCCGACGAGGCCTACTTCTCCCTGGGCACCATGGAGGAGCGCCGCGGTAACTGGCAGGCGGCCATCGCCTGGTATGAGCAGGCCTCGGGCGAGCGCAGTCGTATCAAGGCGCAGCTGCGTATCGTCCAGCTGCTGCGCGAGCACCGCGGTGGCGAGGCGGCGCTGGCCCACCTGCGTGCCACCTCCCCGCGCAATCAGGATGAGGAGGTGCTGCTGACCATGGGCGAGGTGGAGGTGCTGGAGGCGATGGAGCGCAAGGACGAGGCGATGGAGCGCCTCAACCTGGCCCTGGAGAGCCTGCCGCACAACATCGAGCTGCTCTACACCCGTGCCATGCTCGGTGAGCG
>JBFFRO010000256.1:0-3100 GCA_041572995.1 Thiohalomonadaceae bacterium | reverse complement strand
GGTCACCTGCAATCAAACACTTCTCATCGTATCGGCTTACGTCGTACACACACTGATGCGATAACGCTTCAGGTCGACGGTAGACGACTTAAGTCCAGTTCTGCTCTCGCCTCTCTGATGCCACTGCAGATCATTACTCCCGAAAGTCATGAGCTGGTCACAGGCAGCCCCAAACTTCGTCGCAGCTTCATCGACTGGTCATTGTTTCACGTGGAACATCATTTCCACTCCAACTGGTTTCGCTATGCAAGGGCGCTTAAGCAGCGTAATGGTGCACTCCGTACCAGGCGTCCTGTGAGTGAAATCGCCGTTTGGGATGTCGAGCTCATTGAAACTGGTGAGACTATCGATAGGCTTCGACGTGCCTATGTGAGCAAGCTTGAGAAGTTCGTGCCAAGTTTTCTCCAGCGCATGGCCGGTTTGAGTCGGCTCGAATTCAGGTTTCGTTCCGGCTGGTCCCGTGATCACTCACTGGCAGAGGCTATCAAGCAGCAGACACAACGTGACATGAATCAGGGGTTCACCTCTGTTGGACCGCATCGAGCCGATCTCAAGATCCTGGTCGACGGTCATGATGTTGTCACTCACCTTTCAAGGGGTCAGCAGAAACTGCTGGTGTGTGCTCTCAAGCTGGCGCAGGCATCCCTACTCAAGCAGGAAACGGATAAGTCTTCACTGCTCCTGATCGATGATTTGGCAGCAGAGCTGGATGAGAAACGGCGTGTGCGTCTTCTCGACTTGATGAGTGAAATGGAGATGCAGAGTTTTGTCACTTCCACTGATATCTCCTTGATTCCAGACGAACCGCTAATGGATAGAAAAGTGTTTCACGTGGAACATGGTGTGGTCTCCGAGGTGGTATAATGACGCTGTTGATTGAATGGAGCGCGTAATGAGCGAAGAATACGATTCCTCGAATATCAAGGTGCTGAAGGGTTTGGATGCCGTACGCAAGCGCCCTGGTATGTATATCGGTGATACCGACGATGGCACGGGTCTGCACCACATGGTCTTCGAGGTGGTGGATAACGCCATCGACGAGGCGCTGGCTGGCCACTGTAGCCAGATCGATGTGGTCATACACAGTGATAACTCGGTAAGTGTTGCCGACAACGGCCGTGGTATTCCTGTGGATATGCACGAGGAAGAGGGTCGTTCCGCTGCCGAGGTGATTATGACCGTGCTCCACGCAGGCGGTAAGTTCGACGATAACTCCTACAAGGTCTCTGGTGGCCTGCACGGCGTCGGTGTTTCTGTGGTTAACGCCCTCTCCGAGCACCTCAAGTTGACTATTCGTCGTCACGGCAAAGTACACCAGCAGGAGTATGTGCTGGGTGAACCCCAGTCTCCGCTGGCCGTGGTAGGGGATGCCGAGACCACCGGTACCGAAATCCGCTTCAAGCCTAGCGCCGAGATTTTTGCGCTCACCGAATTCCACTACGATATTCTCGCCAAGCGTCTCCGCGAGCTCTCCTTCCTCAACTCCGGTGTGCGTATTCACCTGGTGGATGAGCGTAGCGATAAGGAAGACCTCTTCGAGTATGAGGGAGGTATCCGCTCCTTCGTTGAGCACCTGAACCGCAACAAGCAGCCGCTGCATGACCAGGTACTGCATATTGTTGCCGAGAAGGACGGTATTACCGTTGAGGTGGCGATGCAGTGGAATGACTCCTACCAGGAGGGGATCTACTGTTTTACCAACAACATCCCACAGCGCGATGGCGGTACTCACCTGGCCGGCTTCCGTGGCGCCCTGACCCGTACCCTCAATAACTACATTGAGGAGGCTGGGTTGGCCAAGAAAGCCAAGATCAGCACCAGTGGTGATGATGTCCGTGAGGGACTGGTCACCGTGCTTTCAGTGAAGGTTCCCGATCCCAAGTTCTCCTCGCAGACCAAGGACAAGCTGGTCTCCTCCGAAGTGAAGGGAGTGGTTGAATCCCTGGTCTCCGAGAAATTGCAGGAATTCCTGCTGGAGAACCCGGGTGATGCCAAGATTATCGCCGGCAAGGCGGTTGAGGCGGCCCGTGCGCGCGAGGCGGCGCGCAAGGCCCGCGAGATGACCCGACGTAAGGGGGCACTGGATGTCGCCGGTCTGCCGGGCAAACTGGCGGACTGCCAGGAGCGAGACCCGGCCCTCTCCGAACTCTTCCTGGTGGAGGGTGACTCCGCCGGTGGTTCCGCCAAGCAGGGGCGCGAGCGTAAGTTCCAGGCGATCCTGCCGCTCAAGGGTAAGATCCTGAACGTGGAGAAGGCCCGCTTCGATAAGATGCTCTCCTCCGCCGAGGTTGGTACCCTGATCACCGCCCTGGGTTGCGGTATCGGCAAGGAGGAGTTTGACCCGGACAAGCTGCGCTACCACCGCATCATCATCATGACCGATGCGGACGTGGACGGCTCGCACATCCGTACCCTGCTGCTGACCTTCTTCTACCGGCAGATGCCTGAGCTGGTGGAGCGTGGCCACATCTACATCGCCCAGCCGCCGCTCTACAAGGTGAAAAAGGGTAAGCAGGAGCGCTACGTTAAGGACGATAGCGAGCTGAACAGCTACCTGCTGCAGATGGCCATCGACAAGGCTGAGCTGCACGTGACCGCTGATGCCCCTGCCCTCTCCGGCGAGGCCCTGGAGCAGCTGGCCCGGCAGTTCCAGGCCGCCATGGCCGGTATCAGCCGCCTCTCCCGCCGCTATAACGGCAAGGTGCTGGATAAGATGGTAACCATGGAGGCCCTGAAAGAATCCGACTGGATGGACAAGGACAAGGGTCTGGCCTGGTTCCAGGAGCTGGTGAACCGCCTCAATGGCGATGACGCCGGAGAGTACCGCTACGAGGTGCGTGAGGAAAACGACCAGATGGTGGTGAGTGAATTCCGCCATGGTGTCCCCAACGACTACCCCTACTCTGCCGATTTCTTCGCCACCCCCGAGTATCAACTTATCGCGCAACTTAGCGCCGAGCTGATCGGTTTGATTGGCGAGGGGGCCTACGTGCAGCGCGGTGAGCGCAACCGCCCGATCAACAGCTTCAAGCAGGCCCTGGAGTGGCTGATGGAGGAGGCCAAACGCGGCCAGCATATCCAGCGCTACAAGGGGCTGGGG
>JBFFRO010000255.1:0-3113 GCA_041572995.1 Thiohalomonadaceae bacterium | reverse complement strand
TGGCATAGGGGAAGTGGCTGCGGGCGTTGCTCGGATAAACGAAGCCGAGGTTGCGGTTGTTCATCGCCAGCACCCGCGAGGCACCGCGGCGCAGGCGCTTGAGGCCCTGCATCCACTTAGCCAGCATGACGTGCCCCCTCAAAGACAATCAGGCGACGGAAGCGGATGAACTCACTCAGGCGCATGCCGATCCAGCGACCTAGCCAGATATTCAGCGCCATCACCACCAGCAGCAGCTCGGGGAAGGCCAGCATCAGCGACTGCATGAACAGTGAGTTCATCACCGCGTAGGCGGCGGCGATCACCACCAGGGTCATGAGCATGATGTGCATGGCGCGGGCGGTGCCCTGCTCCTCGACGATAATCGCAAAGCGCTCGGCGGTAATGGCGAGAATGGCGATGGGGAACAGGGTCATCTGTGCCAGCTCGAAGAGCCCGGCGTTCACCCCGCCAACGGTCATGCCCATCATCAGCATCACCACCACTGCCAGGATCACCGCCATCTTCGGCGAGTGCAGCAGCTGCAGCCAGTCCAGCCCCTTACGCACCAGCGCGGTGGCGACGATGATCAGCACAAAGCCGACCATGCCCCAGAGCAGTCCGGTCTCGCGCGCGGCGGCGGCGATCAGCGCCGGCAGGAAGGTGCCGAAGGTCTCCAGGCCGATGACATTGCGAAAGACCACGGTGATAAAGGCCCCCAGCGGGATCATCAGCAGCACCTTGAGCAGGTCCTGGGAGATGCCGACGCGCTCGAACATGGCGTAGAAGTTGAGCATGTTGAGGAAAGAGCCCTGCAGCGACTGTTGTGCCTCATAGCGCGGCACCATACGCTTGACCGTCTTGAAGGCGTACTGGAAATTGACGTTGGCAGTGTGGTGGAAGAGCACCTTGTCGCCGCGGTAGAGGGTCAGGAAGTTGGCCGGGATCTCGGCGAAGTGATCGTTAATGGTATCGAAGGGCACCCAGTGACCGTTGACGTAGGCCTCTACCCACTGGTGGCTGGTGCGCTTGCTGCCGCTCTCCATGATGAAACCGCCCACCAGCCGTGCCGGAATGTTGAGCTTGCGGGCCATGGCCACGAACAGGCGGCTCTTGCCGTTGCAACTGGCCTCGCCCAGCTTGAGGGCGGTCAGCGCGTCGGTATAGCCGGAGAAATTGCGGTTACGCAGGTTGTCCTGCAGGTGGCGATGGATACGCTGCAGGGTATCGGCCACGCTGCGCTCGGCCGGCGGCGGCAGCATGGTATCGATGGTCAGCTGGATCAGCGGGTCGTTGACCTGCACCCCCTCCTCCTCCTGCAGGTAGGCCTGCAGCTCCTGGGGGTAGCTCTGCGGAATGGCCATCCCCTCGGGCAGTTCGTAGCGCAGCTGCTTGGTCTGTACCAGATAGGTGTAGCGAATATCCTGCAGCCCCTCGACCGCATTGCCCTGCCAGGTGGCAACCCGGTCGCCGTCCTCGCCCTGCTGGCTGAGCAGGAAACGACCCGAGGCATTCTGCTCCTCCAGCACCAACTGACGGGTATCGGAGTGCGGCAGGTAGGTGCTGATGCTGATGTCCTCGCCGTGACCGTCCACCTGCATACCCAGCTCCACCTGGTAGCTGAGCGCCGGGATCAGCCCCTTGAGTGGATAATCGAGGACGAAGAGCTTGTAACCCATCAGCCCCAACGGCACGAGCAGCAGCCCGGCCATCAATAGATAGAAGGCCCAGCGGCGTTGCTGTGTGTGTGAATGCGACATCTCGCTCCCCAACTCCTGGTCGATAGCGGCCAAAGATGAGCCCGCAAACTTAAGCGCAGCTTACAATTGGGAAATTATTCCCAGTTTTCGCCAAAATAACAGCGGGCGTTATGAAAACTGGAATGGGAGTCACAAAAAAGGCGGCCCGCAGGCCGCCTTTTTTACCGTCGTGCCACGCCCTATCCGAGCCAGGCGCGGGCGTTGCGGAACATCCGCATCCACGGACCGTCCTCGCCCCACTCGTCGGGACGCCAGGAGTGTTGCACCGCGCGGAAGACCCGCTCCGGGTGCGGCATCATGATGGTGAAGCGACCGTCCTCGCTGGTCAGGCCGGTGATCCCCAGCGGCGAGCCGTTGGGGTTGGCCGGGTAGCGCTCGGTGGGGTCGCCATAGTTGTCGACGTAGCGCAGTGCCGCCACCTGCCGGCGCAGCACCTCCTCGGCGCCGTGCCCCTCGCGGAACTCGGCACGGCCCTCACCGTGGGCCACGGCGATGGGCATGCGCGAGCCCTCCATCCCGGCCAGGAACACCGAGGGCGACTTGAGTACCTCGACCATGGCGACACGGGCCTCGAACTGCTCGGAGTTATTGCGCACGAAGTGCGGCCAGGCCTCGCTGCCGGGGATCAACTCGTGCAGGTTGGACATCATCTGGCAGCCGTTGCAGACGCCCAGACCGAAGGAGTCCTCGCGCTGGAAGAAGGCCTCGAACTGCTCGCGGGCACGGCTGTTGAAAAGGATGGACTTAGCCCAGCCCTCGCCGGCACCGAGCACGTCGCCGTAGGAGAAGCCGCCACAGGCGACCAGCCCCTTGAACTCATCCAGCGACACACGACCGCTGATGATGTCGCTCATGTGCACGTCCACCGCGGCAAAGCCGGCGCGGTCGAAGGCGGCGGCCATCTCAATCTGGCCGTTGACCCCCTGCTCGCGCAGCACCGCCATGCGCGGGCGCTCACCCTTGCTGATATAGGGCGCGGCCACATCCTCGTCGATATCGAAGCTGAGCTCGGCGTGCAGGCCCGGATCGGAGGCATCGAGAATACGTTCGTACTCTTCGCGGGCGCACTCGGGGTTATCACGCAACGACTGCATGTGGTGGCTGGTGGCCGACCAGGCGCGCTGCAGGTCGACGCGGGACTCGTGCAGCTGCAGGCGACCGTTGTGGCTGACCACCAGCTTGTCGTCATCGCGCAGGGTGCCGATGACATGGGAGCAGCCGGCCAGCTCGTACTCGCGCAGTACCGAGAGCACCTCCTCCGTGTCGCTATGGCGCACCTGGATCACCGCCCCCAGCTCCTCGTTGAAGAGGATGGCAGCGGGGTCATCACCCAGCGCCTTGATGTCGACCTCGAAGCCCACATGCCCGGCAAAG
>JBFFRO010000254.1:0-3119 GCA_041572995.1 Thiohalomonadaceae bacterium | reverse complement strand
GTAGGGCACGGTATCGGTATGCCCGGCCAGCACCAGGCCGCCGGGACCCTCGCCCAGGGTGGCGATCAGGTTGGCCTTGTTCGGCCAGTTGGGAAGCGGTAGCACCTCGACACGAAAGCCCATACCGTCCAGCCACTCGGCCAGTTGGTCGATGACGGCTCGGTTGCCGGTGTCGAAGGCGGGGTTGACGCTGCTCATCGACGGCAGGGCGATGAGGCGGCTGATCATCTCCAGCAGCGGTGGTGACTCTTGTCTCATGGGGTGATTGTGGCGCCTGGTGCAGCGCGTCACAAGCGTAAATAGGGTTTGAAGTGCGGGTTTTAGAAGCTGTACTTCACCTCGGCAAACACCCGATCATTTTCCCCCCAGCCCATCGTGCCATCACCATCCCAGTAGCTGATCACCCCGCCACTGAGGCCGAGACCGTCGGCCAGTTCGTAGTCGCTACTTAGGCGGGCGAAGCCGCCGTTGTTGACGCCGAAGTCGAACAGGCCGACGAGCAGGGTTGGCTTGAGACGGGCGTGCATGAACTCGCCACTGTAGCGCGCCGCCAACTGCCGCTCACGCTGTACACCACGTCGCTCGGTGAGCTCCAGGGCGAGCGTAGTGTCGCGCAGGCCGGAGTATTCGAAACCCAGCAGCAGGTCATCGCGACTCTGGGCCCCGCCAAGGTTGTCGATGTGCGCGCCCTCGGCTTTGAGCAGCCAGTTGCCGCTGGCCAGGTTGGCGGCGGCACCGACCATCTCCAGGCGGGCATGGGTCAGGCCGCTGGCGCCCAGGTAGGGGGTGTCCTCGAAGTAGCGGGCGCGGTAGAGGGAGAGATCCCAGCCGCTGAACTCACCCTTGAGAGCGGCAGCATATTCGGTGTTGTCACCGCCGCTGTCCGGGGTGGTGTCGGGCTGTGCCGCGGGCGCAGGGTAGAACTCGGAGCCGTAGGTTGGATTGTTGTTCAGGCGTATCTCGGGGATTGCCATCAGCGACAGGCCCCAGTGACCGCCCCAGGCGCTGGTGTAGGTATCGAGCTTGAGCATGGCAACCGGCAGGCGCAGGTCCTCGATATCGACCATGCCGGGCTCGCGGTTATCCAGCGGGTTGATGACATCGGTTACACGCAGGCTATCGGAGCGACCCCAAACGACAATCTGCCGACCGACACGCACATCGACGCTGGAACTCAGTGAGCCGCCGACCCATGCCTCGCCCAGCTCCAGTTCGCTCTCGTAGGCGTCGAGAAACTCCGCGGTGTAGTTGTCGCGGCCATTGAGGGCATAGGCGACGTTGTAGTCGGCCAGTGCGGCCAGCTTGCCGCGCCAGCCTGCGCCGAAGCGCCCCTCCAGTTCCAGGCTGAGCTTGCCGCGCGCGCGGGAGAGGCCGTGGCTGTCGTACACGCCGTTGTCGCCGGGCACCAGTGGGTGGCCCAGCGTATAACCCAAGCCGAAGGCGACACTGCCGCTAAGGCTGTAGGGCTTGGGGGGCTCGGCAGGGGCTGCCTCCACAGCCAGCTCCATCGGCGCCTCGTCAAAGCCTTCCAGCAGCATATCAATACCGTCATCGGCAGCCTGTGCGGTACCAGCGGTGAGGGCGAGCAACAGGGCAGCGCGTCTCATTACAGCCCCTTCTCCAGGCGACGGGTGGTGAACATTGCCTCGTCCAGGTCCTGGTTGTAGCGAATGTTGTCGAAGCCGAGCTCGGTGCGATGCAGGGTGGTCTTGCCCTGCTTGGTGGTCATGCTCATGCGGGTGACGGTCCAGACCCCATCGATCGGCTCCAGTCCCGGCACATCGAAATACTTGAGACGGTTACCCTCGGCGGTCCAGTGAACGGCACGGATGACGATGAAATTATCCTGGCGTACGAACAGCAGCGACTTCTTGTAGCCGGTCTCCTCGATCTCATCCTGCGACTTCGGCACCGCCTCGATTAGCCAGGTCATGGCCCCGTGCACCTCCATCTCTTTCTTGATGGTGAAGTCGTAGGCGTCGACATCGCGGCGGGTCATATCGGAGTAGTTGAAGTCCGAGCCCATGAAGCTGCCGCTCTTGTCAGAGGAGGCGATGCGCTTGACCTTGCGCAGGGCCGGCAGGTAGAGCCACTGGTCGTCATCGACGCTGGGATCGTCGTAGTCGTAGGTAAGGAAGCCGGTGTCGGCCACATCGGCCGGCTCCAGGAAGAACATAATGCGCTGCTTGTCCTCGCCCTTGTCCTTGTCGAAGCTGCGCATGGCACGGCGGCGCTCGTTGCCGTGCTTGTCGATCAACAGCATGGTCATGTCGGCGATGCGGTTATCGCCATCGTCGCGATCATTGACCGCCTGGATGATCTCGCGGGCGTTCATCTCGGCCATGGCCGGGAGGGTGATCGTGGCCAGCAGGGTGGCCAGTAACAGTCGTTTCACTTTCATGATCATGCTCCGTTAATCAGTAATCGCCTTCATCGGCCAGCAGGTGGCTGCGGTGCAGCACCGCCATCAGCGCCGGGGCGAGGAAGAAGTCGGCCAGCAGCGCCATGATGATGGTGAAACCGGTGAGCAGACCGAAGTTGACGATATTGCTCAGGTCGGCGAACAGGTAGAGGAAGAAGCCCAGCGAGAGCACCACGGTGGTGACCAGCATGGCACGGCCGGAGGAGAGCAGGGTCTCACGCACGGCGAAGGCCACGTCGCCGCTGATGGCGTGGTAGCGGCGGTAGTTGTGCATAAAGTGGATGGTGTCATCCACCGCCAGGCCGATGGCGATGGAGCCGATGAGCATGGTGAAGAGGTCCAGCGGCATGCCGAACCAGCCCATTAGACCCAGGGTGAGGACGATGGGGGTGAGGTTGGGGATCATGCTCACCAGGCCGACACGGATGTTGCCGATGAGCAGGATCATCATCAGCGTGATCACCAGTGCGGCGATGATGTAGCTCTCGGCCATGGAGTAGATGGTTGCGCCCATGGTGCGGCCCAGCAGGGTGGCCATGCCGGTGGAGGAGACCTCGACCTCATCGCCCAGCTCGGCGCGGAAGATGGCTTCCAGGTCGCTGATGAAATCCTCGTAGAGGATACCGTCCACCCAGGGCATGCGCGCGGTGAAGCGGGCCGTGGTGAACTGCGAGTCGACGAAGTCCTCCATGTCATC
>JBFFRO010000253.1:0-3149 GCA_041572995.1 Thiohalomonadaceae bacterium | reverse complement strand
TAGCCGTTCTCCTCCTCGGAGATCACCTCCAGGTCGGAGACCGCGGTGTGCAGCACCGGGTCCCAGTTCACCAGGCGCTGGCCGCGGTAGATGAGCCCCTCCTCGTGCAGGCGCACGAAGACCTCCTTCACCGCATCGGAGAGGCCATCATCCATGGTGAAGCGCTCGTGGCTCCAGTCCAGGGAGGAGCCGAGGCGGCGCAGCTGGCGGGTGATGTTGCCACCGGACTCGCCCTTCCACTCCCAGACGCGTTCGATGAACTTGTCGCGGCCCAGATCATGGCGTGACTTGCCCTCGGCGCCGAGCTGGCGTTCCACCACCATCTGGGTGGCGATGCCGGCGTGGTCGGTGCCTGGCTGCCACAGGGTGTTATGCCCCTTCATGCGGTGGTAACGGGTGAGGGTGTCCATCACCGTGTTGTTGAAGCCATGGCCCATGTGCAGGCTGCCGGTGACATTGGGCGGCGGGATCATGATGCAGTAGGACTCATCACCTTCGCCGGAGGGCTCGAAATAGCCCTTCTCTTCCCAGGTCTGGTACCAGCGTTGTTCGATTGCGTGGGGGTTGTAGCTCTTGTCCATGGATCACTCAGGCTTGGATTCAATACGGCGCGGCCCCGAAGAGCCGATCAAAGGCGGGATTATAACGCAACAGACCGCGCCCTGGCGCGGGGGAGGGGGCTTACTTGTCCCCCAGCCCCAGGTCGGCCAGCAGCTCGGTGCGAAGCTGCTCGCGCATGGCCGGTAGGCGGCGCTCGATCAGGATATCGATCAGCGCCTCCAGCTCCTCGCGAGGCGGTATGGCAGCGGTGGCCGGGGCTGACTCGACATCGACTAGCTCGAGTACCGGCACCGCCTCGTCGAGGACGGGCACGGCCTCATCCAGTGTCGGCACCGCCTCCTCCAGGGTCGGGATTTCTGCTTCAGCGGATGCGGCATCGACCTCCAGGGTCTCCAGCTCCAGCGGCAGTTCCACTTCAACGGCCTCGTCCAGCGGCGCAGGCTCGGGGGTGTCCAGCAGCGCCTTGAGGGAGTCCAGCTCGTCGAGCAGGGCCTCCGGATCGTCACCCCGTGGCGTTTGCGGGTTGTCGCTCATGCTCACTCCTAAATTCGGTGGTCTTGCAGCGGGTAGCCGCGCTCGCGGTAGAAGCGGTAGTGTTCACGGCCCACCTCGCGATTGCCATTGTCCACCACTTCAGCCAGCCGATGGAAGCGGCTGAAGAAGTCGGGAATGGTCTCGGCGAGGTTGATCAGCACATCCTCGTGACCCTCGTTCGAGGGCTCGTCGGCGTAGCCGATGTGCACCGGGCTCGGCTCATCGACCGCGTCCATGGCGTGGGGCACAAAGCTGTTCTGCTTGAAGGACCAGAGCAGCTCGTCCACGCGCCGGGCCTGCTGTGGGTCGGCGCAGTGGATATAGACCCGATGACCGCCGTTATAGGCCTTCTCGGCGATACGGCAGGCGAGGGCGAGGCGGTCGTAGGCCGCTTCCTCGCCGAGGATGTAGAAGCCGACCTCGGTCATTTTGCCGCGTCGGCGCGCTCAATGAGAAAGCGGGTGAGTAGCGGTACCGGGCGGCCGGTGGCGCCCTTGTCGGCGCCCGAGTTCCAGGCCGTGCCGGCGATATCCAGGTGTGCCCAGCGCATCTCCTTGGCGTAGCGCGAGAGGAAGCAGGCAGCGGTGATGGTGCCGGCCTCGCGTCCGCCGATGTTGGCCATGTCGGCGAAGGGGCTCTTGAGCTGCTCGTCGTACTCATCCCACAGCGGCAGCTGCCAGGCACGGTCGCCGGAATTCTGGCCGGCGCTCAACAGTTCATTCACCAGCGTATCGTCGTTGCCCAGCAGACCGGCGGCGTGCTTGCCCAGGGCGATGACGCAGGCACCGGTGAGGGTGGCGATGTCGATCACCACCTCCGGGTTGAATCGCTTCGAGTAGGTGATGGCATCGCAGAGGATCAGGCGGCCCTCGGCGTCGGTGTTGAGGATCTCGATGGTCTGGCCGGACATGGAGGTGACAATATCGCCCGGCTTGTTGGCGGCGCCGTCGGGCAGGTTCTCGGAGCTGGGGACCACGCCGACCACGTTAATCGCCAGCCCCATCTCGGCGATCGCCTTGATGGTGCCGATCACCGAGGCACCACCACACATGTCGTACTTCATCTCGTCCATGCCCTGGCCGGGTTTGAGCGAGATGCCGCCGGCATCGAAGGTGAGCCCCTTGCCCACCAGTACCACCGGCTTCTGTTTCTTGTCGGCAGCGCCCTTGTACTCCATCACAATGAGCTTGGCCGGCTGGCGCGAGCCGCGGGAGACCGACAGCAGCGAGCCCATGCCCAGCTGCTCCATCTGCTTCTCCTCCAGCACGCTAGTCTTAACGCTCTTGTATTGGCGTCCCAGTGCACGGGCCTGGTTGGCGAGGTAGCTGGGGGTGGCGACATTGCCCGGCAGGTTGGCCAGGTCGCGGGCCATATCCATCCCCTCGACCACCGCCGCGGCGCGCGCGATGGCAGACTTGGCGGCCGCCGCGCCCTTGCCGGGAAGCCACAGCTCCAGGCGCTTGAGGGCCGGCTTCTCCAGCTCCTTCTTCGCCGCCTTGCCGCGCATCTCGGTGAAGTTGTAGAGGGCGTTGCCCGCCGCCTCCACCGCCTGTGTCGCCTTCCAGGCCAGGTCGCGACCGCTCACCTCCAGTTCGCTGAGGGTGCACAGCGCGTTGCCGGCCGCCGCGCCCTTGAGCACCGCCATCATCGTCTGGCAGGCCTGGCGGTAACCGCGCTCGCTGAGGGCCTCGGCCTTGCCCACGCCGATGAGCAGCAGGCGCTCGACACCGGCCTCGCCCAGTGGCAGCAGCAGGGACTTGCCGGCCTTGCCCGAGGCGTCGCCGGCGTCGACCATCTTGCGGACAATGCCGCCGAGGGCCTTGTCCAGCGCCTCGGCGGAGGGGCTGAGGCTGCCGTCCTCGAAGACCGCTGCGACGATGCAGGCGCTGCGCTGTTTATCGATGGAGCCACTCTTGCCGACGAATTTCATGCCTTCTCCTCAATCAGGTCTGGGCGCGGCTGCTATGCCGGAGGCGGCGCAGCCGGTAAGATCAGATAATCACTGCGTACTATCTTACCTGCGGCATGCGCCGCGGTACCAGCACCGCCAGGGG
>JBFFRO010000252.1:0-3161 GCA_041572995.1 Thiohalomonadaceae bacterium | reverse complement strand
TGGATCTGGCCCGCGATGCCCGCGGCGAGGACCGTCACGGTTACCGCGGCGAGTTCATCCGTCTGCTGGAGACTGCCCAGTCGTTGGATTGATCGGCCCCGGCGCGTAAACTAGTGGCTGTTATCGATAGCAGCCACTAGAGGAAGCCATGCGCCAGTATCTGGACCTGATGCAGCACGTCCTGGACCACGGGGTGAAAAAGGAAGACCGCACCGGCACCGGTACGGTCAGCGTCTTCGGCCACCAGATGCGCTTCGACCTCTCCCAGGGCTTCCCCTGCGTGACCACCAAGAAGCTGCACCTGCGCTCCATCATCCACGAGCTGCTGTGGTTCCTGAAGGGCGACACCAACATCCAGTACCTCAAGGATAACGGCGTCTCTATCTGGGACGAGTGGGCCGATGAGAACGGCAACCTGGGCCCGGTCTACGGCTACCAGTGGCGCAACTGGCCCACCCCCGACGGTCGCCATATCGACCAGATCAGTCAGGTCATCGATCAGATCAAGAACAACCCCGACTCGCGCCGCATCATCGTCTCCGCCTGGAACGTGGCCGAGATCGAGAACATGGCCCTGCCGCCCTGCCACGCCTTCTTCCAGTTCTACGTGGCCGACGGCAAGCTCAGCTGCCAGCTCTACCAGCGCAGCGCCGATATCTTCCTCGGTGTGCCCTTTAACATCGCCTCCTACGCGTTGCTGACCATGATGGTGGCCCAGGTGTGCGACCTGCAGCCGGGTGACTTCGTCCACACCCTGGGCGATGCCCATATCTACTCCAACCACCTGGAGCAGGCGCAGCTGCAGCTCTCGCGCGAGCCGCGTGCGCTGCCGGGCATGCGCATCAACCCCGAGGTGAAGGACCTGTTCGACTTCAGCTTCGATGACTTCGAACTGGTCGACTACGACCCGCACCCGCACATCAAGGCGGCGGTCGCGGTATAGCCGGGTCTAGCCCGGGCGAGAGGGGAGAGGCATGAATCCATCCACGCTGCTGGGCATGTTCATTGGCTTTGTGCTGGTCTTCGGCGCGGTGGCCCTCACCGCCGAGGATGCGGCGGTCTTCCTCAACACCCCCGGGTTGGTGATCGTCATCGGCGGCACCCTGGCCGCCACCCTGCTCTCCTACCCGCTGCGCGAGGTGGTGCGGGTGTTTAAGGTCTTCCTCATCATCCTGCGCAACGAGAAGCTCTACGAGGAGGGGGACCAGCGCGAGCTGGTGAAGGTGGCCCGGCTCTGGTTCCGCGGCGAGCTGGGCAGTATCGAGAACGAGATGGGGCAGGTGAGGAACCCCTTCCTGCGCACCGGTGTGCAGATGCTTATCGACAACACCCCGGAGGAGGAGATCGCCGAGCTGCTGGAGTGGCGCATCGCCCGGCTCAAGGCACGCGAGGCGGCCGAGGCGCAGATCTACCGCAGCATGGCCGCCTACGCCCCCGCCTTCGGCATGCTCGGTACCCTCATCGGCCTGATCAACATGCTCCACGGCATGGAGGGCAACGACGTGGAGCGCATCGGCGTCAACATGGGTATCGCCCTCATCACCACCCTGTACGGGGTGGCCATCGCCAATCTCATCTTCAAGCCCATCGCCATCAAGTTCGAGCGTCGCACCGAGCACCGGGTGATGTTCATGAGCATGATCATGGAGGGGGTGATCCAGATGTCCCGCGGCCGCAGCCCGGCCTTTATTCGCGAGTACCTGCGTACCTTCCTGGTCCACTACGAGGACGAGCTGCACGAGGCCACCGCGAAGGCCTCCGCCGACGACATCGGCAAGAAGGGGAAGTAGGGTGGTGCGCGCGGGCGGCGAGGAGGAGCTGGAGCGCGAGGAGGGCGGGGTGTTCCTCGATGCCGGGCGCACCGAACAGGAGCAGCGCCGCTCCTTTCGTGACCTCAACGAGCGGCTGCAGCGGCCGGTACGCGGCGAGGAGCAGGATGCCTGGGTGATTACCTATATGGATGTCATCACCCTGATGCTTACCCTGTTTGTCATGCTGTTGGCCTATGCCGATCAGAACGAGGAGGTCTTCCAGGCCGTCACCGGGGAGTTGGCGCAGGCGGCGGGCGCGGAGAGGCTGGTCGCGCTGCCGGAGCCGGCAAGCAGCATCGTTCCGTCCATCTCCCCCGTGCATGAGGCGATGGATGCACTGGCCTTACGGCTGCGCTCCATGGGCCTGGGCGAGGGGGTAGAGATCGAGCGTAGCGGCGAGACGGTGAAGGTGCAGCTGAGCGAGAAGCTGCTCTTTAGCGTCGGCGAGGCACGCATCAGCGAGTCCGCCTTCCGCCAGCTTGAGCCCATCGTCGACCTGCTGCGCGAAGAGCCCTACCGGGTCATTGTCGAGGGACACACCGACGATGTGCCCATCGCCAACGAACGCTTCCCCTCCAACTGGGAGCTCTCCTCGGCACGTGCCGCCTATGTGGTGCGTTATTTTATCGAGGAGGGGATCCCCCCTGGCCGCCTGGGCGCCATCGGCTATGCCGATACCCGTCCTCGGGCCGAGAACAACGATGAACAGGGGCGTAGCCGTAACCGCCGCGTCACCCTGGTACTGGAGCAGGGAAGTGAAAGCGAGATTCCATGAACGATAAACGACCGACAATTTCCCTGATCTGGGCCATGGCGGATGACCGCGTCATCGGTATCGAAAACCGCCTGCCGTGGAAGCTGCCCGCGGACATGGCCTGGTTCCGCCGCCACAGCCTGGGCAAGCCCATCATCATGGGCCGCAAGACCTTCGACTCCTTCGGTGCACGTCCGCTGCCCGAGCGGACCAATGTCGTCGTTAGCCGCGATCCCGACTACGCCCCGCAGGGAGCCGTGGTGGTCCACTCCATCGACGAGGCGCTGAGTGCCGCAGGCGCGGTCGACGAGGTGATGATCATCGGTGGCGCCAGCTTCTACGAGCAGATGCTGCCCTACGCCGATCGTCTCTACATCACCCAGGTGCATGGCAGTTTCGAGGGGGACGCCTGGTTTCCCGAGTTCGACATGAGTCCCTGGCGTGAGGTGCTCCGCGAGGAGCACCCGGTGGATGAGAAGAACGCCTACGCCTGTAGCTTCCTCGTCTACGAACGCGGCTAGGAGGCCAGCCCCATCGCGTAACAGCGCTTCATGGCGAACGGGGCCATGAGGGTGGTGATGGCGATGACGATAATC
>JBFFRO010000251.1:0-3175 GCA_041572995.1 Thiohalomonadaceae bacterium | reverse complement strand
CAGAGCGATATGGATGGTAAGCAGGCTGGAGACGCCGATGGGCCAGGCGCCCACCCCACCACCACCGGCCAGCGCGGCAAAGAAGACGATCAGTGTGGTGCTGGCCCAGATCACCCAGGAGAAAACATGCGGCCGCGTCTCCCCTCTCAGGATGGAGCGGATGTAGGGGTAGAAGGCGTAGAGGGTTAGGGCGATGGCAAGAACGCTGAACACTTCCTTGTAATGCATCGCCCTCTCCCAGCCGGGGTGTACGCCCTATTCTAGGCCGCCTGTGCCCCCATAATCGATGCCCTGTGCAGCGCCCCCAGCACGGCACGCAGCGGTGCGGCGGCGCTGTCGTGGTCGAGGGCGGCGGCGGCCACACGACGACCGTCGATATTGAGCTGCAGGTAGGCAGCGGCCTCAGCGTTGGTGCCCTCGCCGATGGCGTGCTCGCTGTAGTCCACCACCACGATCTCGCGGCCGCTCGCGCGTCGCCAGGCATCGATAAAGGCGGAGAGCGCCCCCTCGCCTTCACCGCGAAGCGTGCGCGTAGACCCCGCCTCGGCGATCACCGCCTCAATGTGGTCGCCGCCCTCGCGCCGCTCGATACGGTACTCCTCCAGGCGCGGCCCCTTCTCATCGGCGGTGAAGTGCTCGATAAACAGGCGGTGGATCATCTCGCTGTTCACCTCGCCACCCTGGGCCTCGCTCGCGCGCTGCACCACCTGGGCCAGCTCCACCTGCATCCAGCGCGGCAGGCACAAGCCGTAGTCCCGCTCGAGGACGAAGGCCACGCCGCCCTTGCCGGACTGGCTGTTGACGCGGATCACCGCCTGGTAGTCGCGGCCCAGGTCGCGCGGATCGATGGGCAGGTAGGCCACCTGCCACGGTTCGTCATCGCGCTGGTGCGAGAGCGACTTGCGAATGGCGTCCTGGTGCGAGCCGGAGAAGGCGGTGTAGACCAGCTCCCCTACCCAGGGGTGACGCGGGTGCACCGGCAGGCCGGTGCAGCGGGTGTAGGTATGGATGATCTCATCGGGACGGGAGAGATCCAGGCCCGGGTCCACCCCCTGGCTGTAGAGGTTCATGGCCAGGGTAACGATATCCATGTTGCCGGTGCGCTCGCCGTTGCCGAGCAGGGTGCCCTCCACCCGGTCGGCGCCGGCCAGCAGCGCCAGCTCAGTGGCGGCCACCGCGGTGCCGCGGTCGTTGTGGGTATGCACCGAGAGGATCAGCGACTCGCGGCGGCTGATGTGGCTGGCAAACCACTCCACCTGGTCGGCGAAGTGGTTGGGCGAGGCCCCCTCCACCGTCGCCGGCAGGTTGATGATGCAGGGGTTCTGCGGCGTCGGCTGCCACACATCCATCACCGCCTCGCAGATCTCGACGGCGTACTCCATCTCGGTACCACTGAAGCTCTCCGGCGAGTACTGGAAGCGCCACTCGGTACCCGGGTGCTTCGACGCCTCGCGCTTGAGCCATTCGGCCCCCTGCACGGCGATGGCGGTGATGCCGTCGCGGTCGCGCTCGAAGACCCGCTCGCGCTGGATGGTGGAGGTGGAGTTGTAGACGTGGACGATGGCCTGCCTGGCCCCCTGCAGCGCCTCGAAGGTGCGCACGATCAGCTCTTCGCGTGCCTGCACCAGCACCTGCACGGTGACATCCTCGGGGATCTGCTCCTCCTCAATGAGCCAGCGCACGAAGTCGTAGTCGGGCTGGCTGGCTGCGGGGAAGCCCACCTCGATCTCCTTGAAACCGAGCTTCACCAGCAACGCCCACAACTGCTGCTTCTGGCCCACGTCCATCGGCTCCAGCAGCGCCTGGTTGCCATCGCGCAGGTCCACCGCGGCCCAGACGGGGGCCTGGTGGATGGTGCGGTCCGGCCACTGGCGGTTGGCCAGTTTCACCGGCGGGGCGGGGCGGTACTTGCTGTGGTCAAAACGCTTCATGCTCGGCTCCTGAATAAATCGGGGCCCGCTCCGGGGGTGATGGACCGGGCCGCGGCCCCCCTTGTGAGGCGGCCGCTAATGGCGTCCATGGTTAGGACAGTGAAAGGATAGAGCCTCGGCGGCGAAATGTGCTTGCGTTCTTTGCGCAAGAATACGATATCTGCGCAATTATCTTGCTCATTAGGATAAGCGTATGGCAGGATAAGTCCCTGACACCCCCCTACGGAGTGAAGCCGTGCCGCTTGATCGGTATGACCGCCGCATCCTCAAGCTGCTGCAGGAGGAGGGGCGGATCAGCAATCAGGAGCTGGCCGAGCGCATCGGCCTCTCCCCCTCCCCCTGCCTACGCCGCGTGCGTGCGCTGGAGGAGTTGGGGCTGATCCGCGCCTACCGCGCCATCCTCGATGCCGAACGCCTGGGGCTGACCCTCACCGCTCTCATCCACATATCCATGGATCGCCACACCCCCGAGCGCTTTGACAACTTCGAGCAACAGATCCGCCGCCTGCCCGAGGTGCTGGAGTGCCTGCTGGTGACCGGCCACGACGCCGACTACCAGCTCAAGGTGGTGGTGCGCGACATGGCCGCCTACCAGGAGCTGCTGCTGGATAGGATCACCCGCATCGAGGGGGTCAGCGGGGTGCACTCCAGCTTCGTCATGCGCCGGGTCGTGGACAACACCACCTTGGCCGTGCCGGAAAGCATCCCGGAGCGCTGATGGCCGACTACGATGTCATCATCATCGGCGCCGGCGCCTCGGGGCTGATGTGCGCCGCGGAGGCGGGCCAGCGCGGTCGCCGGGTGCTGCTGCTGGACCATGCACGCAAGCCCGGCAACAAGATCCGCATGTCCGGCGGCGGCCGCTGCAACTTCACCAACTACACGGTGGAGGCGGAGAACTACCTGAGCCACAACCCCCACTTCGTCAAATCGGCGCTCAGCCGCTACACCCAGTGGGACTTCCTCGCCCTGGTACAACGCTACGCCATCCCCTACCACGAGCGCGACCACGGCCAACTCTTCTGCGACGACAGCGCCAAAGCGATCCTCGACATGCTGCTGGCCGAGTGCGAACGGGGCGGGGTCGAGCTGCGCCTCAAGTGCGCAGTCGACTCCGTGGCACGAGGCGACGACGGCTTCACACTGAAGACAGAGACCGGTGAACTCAGCTGCCAGTCGCTGGTTATTGCCACCGGCGGCCTCTCCATCCCCACCGCCGGGGCCACCCCCTTCGGCTACCGCGT
>JBFFRO010000250.1:0-3185 GCA_041572995.1 Thiohalomonadaceae bacterium | reverse complement strand
TGCCCTGTAGCTCACTATCGATACGTAGCGTCGCGTTACGTCCACCGCCATGCTCGATATCGATCAGCGCCTGCCAGTCACTCTCCCCCTTCAGGGTGTCGAGAAACGGCAACGGCATCGCCTCGGCCAGATGTTCGCCGTCCAGCCGGCCTCGGGCGGCGATGCGGGTACGGGGGTAACTGCCATTGCTCTCGGTAAATCCGCTGATACGCACCGGGCCGGCGAACAGCTGGGCCTGCAACTCCTCGGCCTTGAGCGCCCGCTCGCTAAAGCCCAGCCGACCACTCAGGCCCTCAAGGACAACCCCCTCGCGGACCGTCAGGCGGTTGTCGGCCAATGTCAGAACCCCCTCCACCTTCAGCGGCAACTCAGCGGCCATCGCACGGCTAAGGGGGATCTTCAGCTCAAGTTGCAGGCGACTCTTACCCTCCAGTTGCATCGAGGCTACCGCCCGTCCGAGGATACGCGCGAGCGGGCTCTCGCTGAGCATACGGCTGGCGTCACGACCACTGGGTGATGCGCTGGCATTGACCTGCAGCAGGGGACGCTTGAGATCCTCGATACGCACCTCCACCGCCTCCACCGGCGAGTCGTAGATACGCGCGGTCCCCTTAATGCTCATGCCCGGTCCATTGAACAGCACCTCACCATCGACCTGCTCAAGCGCCGGCCACTCCTCGCGGTAGTCCAGGGCCACACCCTCGGCATCGAAACGGACCTCGAAGCGGCCCTGCTGCGAGCGGAAGGGGAAGGCCCCCTTTTTCAGCTGACCGTGATAGAGCACACCACCACCGCGCACCCGACCTGAGCGGAACGCCCGATCCAGCCAGCGCAGGGTGCCCTCCTTCATCACCCCTGCCGGATAGTAGTGGGGTGCCGAGGCAGCATCGCCATCGTGGAAGCGACCGCGCAGGTCCAGGTAGGGAGTGGCATCGTGCGGCAGGCTCAGGTCCAGTGCCAGCTCGGCCCGGATATCGTCATTGGCCAGCTCCAGGTCGCGAGCGTGCAGCCGCCAGCCCGCCGCGTCATCAAGACGGCGCAGGCTCACCTCGCCCAGAAGGGTTTCGGCCTTCAGCGGATAGCGGAACAGCCTCGGCAGTGTCAGCGAGGCCTTGTGGCTATTGAGTCGCAGGTCAGCACCATCGCGGTCCACGCGCAGAGCACCATCCACCCCCTCCACCCCGGGCAGCTTTTCGTAGGCCTTCCAGCCCAGCTCATGCGCCACCGCCTGTGCACGGGGGCCATTCTGACTGTCATGCTCCAGGCGCAGACCGGAGAGCGCGCCATGTGGGGCCATCGCCTCCAGTCGCCGCCTGATTTCAGTCGGCATCGCATCACTGAGGAGGGACAACTCCATAATCGGCGCTAACGGCAGGAAGTCCGCCTGCAGGCGCCAGTAGTCCGCGCTATTCTCGACACTGAGGCGGCTCAGGCTGTGCCCCTCCCGGTCCAGAACCAGACCCGCCAGGTCCAGGCGCCAACCGCCGCCACCGAAGTAGCCGTGCAGGCGGCTCTCGATAGCGGGCCGGGACCACTCACCGCCACTGCCCTTCAGTGCCAGCCCCGTGGCGCTGATCTCCCCCTCCAGTTCCGCCGGCTTCCCCTGCTCCCAACGGCTCCACAGTTCCAGGTCCAGCTCGCCCGCCTTCAGGCTGACCCCCGCCAGCGACGGTAGCCAGCGGGCCGGTGTGAGGCCATCCCCCTTGAGGTAGATGTCACCACTCCAGTTCTCGGGATTTTGCAGGGGACCGTGCATCTCCATCGCCAGGTTGACCCCTTGCCCCATCGCCTCGGGCAGCTGCAGGCTGGCACGCAGGCGGTGACGATCGCCACGGTTGCGCAGCTGCATGGCCACACGCTGGAACTCAAGACGTTCGTCACGCTGGCGATCGATCCAGGTGAGCTGGGCATCGTACAGCCGCAGGCCACCCTGGCTGAATATCCAGGCAGTGGCCCTGGCTCGCCCACCACCATCGGTCACAGCCGCTGCCGCAGTATCGCTCTGGGGAAAGGGGCCGATACCGTGCAGGTGCAGGCTGCCATCGGCATTGCGTTCAAGGGTAAGGCGGGCACCGTCGACGCTCAGGCGCTTGAGGATGGGACGCCAGGCAAGCAGGCTACGCAGGCCATCGAGTCCCACGCCCACCTCAGCCAGGCTGGCACGATGCTGTTCGTCCTCGTGCAGTTCCAGTCGACGCAGGATCAGGGTGGGGGTGATACCGACCAGGCGGGCGTCCACCTCACCGATGCTCACCTCGACGCCGAGGCGCTCGCTGACCTGGCGTTCGAGCTCGTGGTGGTACTCCTGTAGCTGCGGCATCAGCAGACGCGCCAGGCTGAGCAGCACGGCGGCCAGTATCAGCAGCCCGAAGCCGCCGTACCAGAAGATGTTGCCGATGCGTTTGACGTGGCGCATACGCGACCTACATCAACACGACGTCGTACTGTTCCTGGGTGTACATGGACTCCACCTGGAAGTTGATGGGGCGACCGATGAACTCCTCCAGCTCGGCCACCGAGGTGGACTCCTCATCCAGTAGCATGTCCACCACCTCCTGCGAGGCCAGCACCAGCAGCTGGTTGGCATCATAGGCTCGTGCCTCGCGCATGATCTCGCGGAAGATCTCAAAGCAGACCGTCTCCGGGCTCTTCAGAGTTCCACGACCATTACAGGTAGGACAAGTTTCACACAGCACATGTTCCAGCGACTCGCGGGTACGCTTGCGGGTCATTTCCACCAGGCCCAGCTCGGAAACGCCGCTGATGTAGGTCTTGGCGTGGTCGTGCTCCAGCGCCTTCTCCAGCGCGCGCAACACCTGGCGGCGGTGCTCGGACTCGGCCATATCGATAAAGTCGAGAATAATGATGCCGCCCAGGTTGCGCAGACGCAGCTGCCGGGCAATGGCCTGGGCCGCCTCAAGATTGGTCTTGAAGATGGTCTCTTCCAGGTTACGGTGGCCGACGAAGGCGCCGGTATTCACATCGAAGGTGGTCATCGCCTCGGTCTGGTCGATGATCAGATAGCCGCCGGACTTGAGCTGCACCTTGCGCTCCAGCGCCTTCTGGATCTCGTCCTCGATGCCGTAGATATCGAAGATCGGTCGGTCACCGGTGTAGTGGCTGATGCTGGAAGCCAGTTCGGGAATGAACTTGCCGGCGAACTTCTCCACCTTCTGGAAGGTCTC
>JBFFRO010000249.1:0-3194 GCA_041572995.1 Thiohalomonadaceae bacterium | reverse complement strand
TCAACTCGCCCGACCTGGACGAGGGGTTCCTGCTTGAACTGGTGGTCACCGAGTGCCCTGTCTGTCGCTTTATCGAACGCATCGCCAACCCGCAGGTGCTTCGCGAGGCGGTGCCGGGCAAGGGACTCAAAGTGCTGCGGTTCCGCTACGCCATCGAGTAAACTGTCGGAAAATTTTTACGGGAAACGAAGCATGAAAGCCAACGAAATTAAAAAAGGCGCAGTCATCGAGGTCGACGGCCAGAAGGTGGTGGTCAAGCTGGTGACGGTACAGTCCCCCTCCTCGCGCAGTGGCAGCACCCTCTACAAGGTGAAGGGCCAGAACGTGGTCAGCCGGCAGAAGTTTGAGCGCAGCTTCAAGGGGGATGAGAGTGTCGGTGAGGTGGACTTCATGCGTCGCGCGGTGCAGTTGTTGTTCCGTGATACGGAGGGCTGCACCTTTATGGATTCGGAGAGCTACGAGCAGTTCGTGGTCAGCGAGGAGAGCCTGGCCGAGGAGCTTCCCTATATCAGCGACGGCCTGGAGGGGATGACCGCGCTGATCGCCGATGGCGTGGTGCTGGGTATCGACCTGCCCGCCTCGGTTGCCCTGGAGATTGTCGAGTGTTCACCCGGTATCAAGGGGGCCTCCGCCTCGGCGCGCACCAAGCCGGCGACGCTGAGCACCGGGCTGGTGGTGCAGGTGCCGGAGTACCTGGAGCCGGGCGAGGTGATCAAGGTCAACACCGAGACCGGCGAGTACATGTCGCGGGCCTGATGCCGCTTATCGGGGTGTTGGCGGTACCGGCCTGGGGTTCTTGAGGTCGAGAATTACCGGGCGAATTTCGAACTGCATGCTTTCGAGGTCGCCGAAGATATAGGTGCAGGCCGGGCCGAGCCCGGCAATGGTGCCGGGGTTGGCGACCACGCACTCCCTGTCGTTGACGGGGGAGGTGATACGGCTGATGTCGGCATGGTGGTCATGGCCGGTGCAGACCAGGTCCCAGTCGCCGGTCAGGGCCATGGCGCGCGCGTAGTGGGGATAGTGGACGATGAAGATACGTCGCCCACCCAGCTCGATACCCGCCTCCATGCCGTGGTAGTGGATCACGCTGTTCGGCTCCTGGGCGAGCATCATCATGGCGTAGATGTCTCCCTCGTTGTTGCCGTGGATGACGTGTACCGGCAGGCCCAGCTCCTGTAGCGGGCGCAGGGCGGTGGGGGCGACCACATCGCCGGCGTGGAGCACGGCCTGGGCGCCCAGGGATTTGGCCTCGCTGACCGCGGCCTTGAGTAGATCGCGGCGGTCGTGGCTGTCGGAAACGATGCAGACCTTCATGACGTTGCGGGGCGGTTGCCCGCTCCCGTTCCTGATTGAGACTGGACCCATTCTAGCTGATTCACTCCGCCTGCACGAAAAAGGCCCGGCGCCTCTCGGCAGCCGGGCCTTTTTGCAGACGACAACGCCGGGTTTAGAAGCAGGGCTTTTCCGGGGCGTCGTTGTAGCGCTTCACGCTATCGAGGATCTCCTGCTTGGCGGCACCGGCGTCCTTCCAGCCCTCGACCTTTACCCACTTGCCCTCCTCAAGGTCCTTGTAGTGCTCGAAGAAGTGGGCGATCTGCTTGAGCAGGTTCTGGGAGATATCCTCGGGACCGTTCACTCCGCGGTACTCCTGGCACAGCTTGTCCAGCGGCACGGCCAGCAGCTTGGCATCCTGGCCGGCTTCGTCGGTCATATCCAGCATGGCTACCGGGCGGCAGCGGATCACCGAGCCGGAGAGCAGCGGGATGGGGGTCAGTACCAGCACATCCACCGGGTCGCCGTCGTCGGAGAGGGTGTGGGGGATGTAGCCGTAGTTGCAGGGGTAGAACATGGCGGTGTTCATGAAGCGATCCACGAACATGGCGCCGGTCTCCTTGTCGACCTCGTACTTGACCGGGTCGCTATGGGCCGGGATTTCGATGATCACGTTAATGTCGTTCGGCACATCTTTGCCGGGACCGACTCTATCCAGGTTCATACGGCTATTCCTCAGTGTTAATCAGATAGTAGGGAGGGGGAGGTTATTATAGCGGTAGTGGCGTCACTTGGCAGCCATGGACGCGGCTTTGCGCTATGCTGGCGGCACAATAAAGAGGGGAGTGAGTGATGGAGAGTGTGTGGATTCCGCCGCTACTGGGCGGTCTTGGCCTGGTGGTGGCGGCGTGGATCCTGCGGTCGATGCTGGCGCGTCCGGCGGGGGAGGCGGCGCTGGTGGAGATTGCCGATGCCATTCACCACGGGGCGATGGTGTTCCTGCGTCGCGAATACCTGACCCTGGGACTGTTCGCCGGGGCACTGATGATCCTCATTCTGGTCTTCCTCGGCTGGGAGTCTGCGCTGTCCTATGCGCTGGGGGCCTTCTCCTCCGGGCTGGCCGGCTTCATCGGCATGCACGCGGCCACCCGGGCCAATGTGCGGACCACCACCGCCGCCTACCAGCACGGCCTGCCCGAGGCGCTGGCGGTGGCCTTCTCTGGCGGCGCGGTGATGGGCTTGCTGGTGGCCTCGCTGGGGCTCATCGGTCTCGGCTCGCTCTACCTGCTCTTCGGCGGCGACCCGGAGACCGTTAGCGCCATCCACGGCTTCGGCATGGGCGCCTCCACCGTGGCGCTCTTCTCCCGTGTCGGTGGCGGCATCTATACCAAGAGCGCCGATGTGGGCGCCGACCTGGTGGGCAAGGTGGAGGCGGGTATCCCCGAGGACGACCCGCGCAACCCGGGGGTGATTGCCGACAACGTCGGTGACAACGTGGGTGATATTGCCGGTATGGGCTCGGATATCTTCGAGTCCTACTGCGGCTCCATGATTGCCACTATCGCCATCGCCTCGACCATGGCCCTGGACCTGGCGGCCAGCTACGGCGGGCGTGAGACGCTGATGTTCCTGCCCCTGGCGCTGGCCTCGCTGGGTCTGGTCTGCTCAGTGGCCGGCATCGTCCTAGTGCGCCTGCTGCGGCGTCTGCCGCCGGAGCTGGCGCTGCGCGGCGGCACCATCTCCGCAGCCTTCCTCTTTATCGTCGGTGCCTATTTCGTTATCGATGAGAGCTGCGGCGGTATCGATATTTGGGTTGCGGTGCTGGCCGGTTCGCTGGGCGGTATCGTCATCGGCCTGGTCACCGAGTACTACACCGCGAGCCGTCCGGTGGCCCACATCGCCGCCGCCGGCGAGACCGG
>JBFFRO010000248.1:0-3203 GCA_041572995.1 Thiohalomonadaceae bacterium | reverse complement strand
GACCTCATCGCCCAGCTCGGCGCGGAAGATGGCTTCCAGGTCGCTGATGAAATCCTCGTAGAGGATACCGTCCACCCAGGGCATGCGCGCGGTGAAGCGGGCCGTGGTGAACTGCGAGTCGACGAAGTCCTCCATGTCATCCGAGCCGGAGTTCTCAAACAGCAGCAACTCCTGGGCGATCAGCTCACGGTTGTCGGGGATGGTGTAGAAGGCCTCCTGGTTTTCGTGCAGCGCGCGATTGGACTCCTTGAGAATGTCGGCCAGCGACAGGGTCTTGCCGACGAACAGCTCGCCCTGGTCGATCGCCTCCACCTTCGGCCCCAGGTCGGAGAGCGCCTGCATGATGCGCGGCTCGTAGAGGCCGTTGACCTCACCGGTCCTGACCACAACCTCAACCGAGCTGGCCCCCTTCAGGCGCGAGTCGATGAAGTCGGTGGCCTGGCGCACCGGGTGGTCCTCGGCAAACCACTCGAAGGGCTTGTGCGAGAACTTCACCTGCAGCGCCCCGGTCACGCCCACGGCGAGTACCACTGCACTCAGCACCAGCACCAGACTGGCGCGCTGGGTAGAGAAGTCGGCGATGGCGGTGAGCAGGGCATCGGTACGCTGGCGGATGGCCTGGCTACCGGTCGATTTTTTCGCCTTAATCGGTACGAGGGAGAGCAGTGCCGGCAGCAGCACCAGGGTGTAGATGAGCGCCAGTAGCACACCGGCGGCGGCGATCAGTCCCAGGTCGCTGATCGGTGCCACCTCGGCACCGGCGAAAGAGGCCAGGCCGGCGGCGGTGGTCAACGAGGTCATGGCGATGGCCAGTCCCGAGTGGCCCAGGGCGTAGGCGATGGCGGTCTCCTTGTGGCCGCTGGACTCCACTTGCTCATCGCTGTCGTGCAGTTGCTGCAGGCGGCGGAAGAAGATGGTCAGCAGGTGCACTGAGGCACCCACCCCGACGGCCAGCAGGAAGGAGGGCATGATCTGCGTCGGCAGCTTGAAGGGGATCCCGGTCAGGCCCATCAGCCCCAGGGTGGAGGCCACCGAGAGGGCCACGGTGAGCAGCGGCAGGATGACCCCGGAGAGGCGGCGGAAGAGCAGGAAAAGTACCAGGCCGATGGTCGCCAGGGCCATCAGCATGAAGCGTTTCATGTTGCTCTGCATGGAGCGCTTGAGGGTGTCGCCGACCACCGGCGAGCCGGCCAGGCGGATGTTGAAGCCCTCGGCCTGGTGGCGGGACACGATGTCGCGCACCGCAGCCACCAGCTCGCTATTTTCGGCATCGGTGAGGAAGGGGCGGGGCGTGTCGGCTTCGTCACCCTCCATGCCATCGCCCCCCTCGGCGAAGCCATCGTCGAAGCCGGCCATCACGTCTACCTCCTGACCGACACTGGAGTAGGCATTGGTGCGCAGGACGATGGCGGTGACCTGGGCATCATCGGTGATGAGCATGTTGCGGTAGACCGGGTTGGCCAGTGCCCGTTCCTTGATGACGGCCATCTCCTCATCGCTGTTGGGCATCTCCTCCAGCAGTTCCCCAACAATGAGCTGGCCCTCGGAGCCGACGGTGGAGCGGGCGTTGATTAGCGAGGTGATGTCATCCAGGTGCGGCAGCGTATCGCGCAGCTCGATGTGCAGGGCCCGAAGCCGCTCCAGGAAGGGGCGGGAGAACACCTCGCCGCCGTCGATGGCCAGCAGGACCACCTCGTCGCGACCGAACTGTTCGCGGAAGGCGTTGTAGTCGAGGAGGATGGGGTCCTCTTCATGGAGGAAGCCCTCGGTGGAGGTGTCCATGGTCAGGTGCTTGGCCTGGCTTACCAGGGCGACGACCAGCGCCAGCATCAGCAGCAGCACCTTCCAGTGGTGGCGATAGACTGCGTGGCCAAAGGCCTCGAAGCCGGATTCGATACGCTGGCGGATGCCGCTCATAAGGTGGAGTCCTCTGCTGATGGTTGGGGGGCGCGGATGGCGGCCAGGATCAGATCGCCGATCGCCTGTCCCGCCTCCTCGGTGGAGATGAAATGGCTGGGGTCGTGGATGTCGGGATTGGCCGCGACGTTGCGCAGGCGGATGGGCTCGTTGGCCGAGTAGAGCATCAGTGAACCGACCATCATCATGTGCACCATGAAGTTGTTGACCGGGCGGAACCGGCCGCACTCTACGCCGCTGTCCAGGGTTTCGCTCAGGGCCCCCAGCATCCGTCCCATGTGCCCCGTCGCGCTGGGCGGCAGGTCTCGACCACCGCCGGCCACCTCGCGCATCATGATGGGGGCGGTATAACGCATGTTGCCCGTGTGTCTGGCGAACACTTCCACCACCGCACGGATCCGCGCCTCGCAGTCATCCTCCTGGGCGATGGCCCGTTCGACCTCGTCGGCGGCACGTCCCAGCACGCGGTCCAGCACCGCGTGGTAGAGCGCCTCCTTGTCACCGATCTGGTAGTAGAGGGTGGCCTTGTTGACCCCGGCCGCGCGCGCCAGCTCATCGACACGGGCGCCCTCGTAGCCCTTCTCGGCGAACACTTCGGCGGCCGCCTTCAGGATGGCCTCGGCGGTGGCCTCGTGACCTGCTTTTTCCGCTGCTGACATTTTCAACCGTTTGGTTTAACCGTTTGGTTGAATTCTGGGCGAGGGACGCCCGGCTGTCAAGTGCCTGGCCATCGGCTCAGGCTGGCATCGCGGGCCGGTTTGACTATACCTTCAGAGTGGGTAGGCAAAGTCACGGGATGGCGTAATGGCTGAAGAGCCGCAGGTGACAGCATGGCACGCGCAGGACTCCTCCGCGGTCCTGAAGGAGCTGGCCAGTTCCAGCGAGGGTCTCTCCACCTCCGAGGCGCAACAGCGTCTGGCAGCGCATGGCCCCAATCGTCTGCGCCCGCCGCAGAGGCGCGGTGCTTTGGTCCGCCTGCTGCTGCAGTTTCACAACGTGTTGATCTATGTGCTGCTGGGAGCCGCAGTGGTGACCGCTGCCCTCGGCCACTGGGTGGATACCGGTGTCATTCTCGGCGTGGTGGTGCTTAATGCCCTGATTGGTTTTGTTCAGGAGGGCAAGGCGGAGCGAGCCCTCGATGCCATTCGCAACATGCTCTCGCAGCAAGCGATGGTGAAGCGTGACGGGCGCTTTGTCTCCGTGCCCGCCGAGGAGCTGGTGCCTGGTGATGTGGTGCTGCTGCAGTCGGGCGACAAGGTGCCCGCAGACCTGCGCCTTTTGAGACT
>JBFFRO010000247.1:0-3217 GCA_041572995.1 Thiohalomonadaceae bacterium | reverse complement strand
TACCACCGACGTGACCGGCGCTTGTGACCTGCCGGAGGGCGTCGAGATGGTGATGCCGGGCGACAACGTTCAGATGACCGTGAGCCTGATCGCCCCGATCGCCATGGAAGACGGCCTGCGCTTCGCGATTCGCGAGGGTGGTCGTACCGTTGGCGCCGGCGTGGTGTCCAAGATCATCGAGTAAGTCTCCCCGGGGACTTGATCGCGGCGGGGCGCGCATGTACAATGCGCGCCCCTTATGCGTTTTCTTTTACAAGCAGGTTAACGAAATGGCGTCCAACCAGAAAATTCGTATCCGCCTGAAGGCCTTCGATCATCGTTTGATCGATCAGTCGGCCGGCGAAATTGTCGAGACCGCGAAGCGCACCGGTGCGCAGGTCCGTGGTCCGATCCCGCTGCCGAGCAAGAAAGAGCGCTTCACTGTGCTGATCTCGCCGCACGTCAACAAGGATGCGCGTGACCAGTACGAGCTGCGTACCCACAAGCGCCTGATGGATATCGTCGATCCTACTGATAAGACCGTCGATGCCCTGATGAAGCTGGACCTGGCTGCCGGCGTGGATGTGCAGATCAAGCTGAGCTGATTTTTCGCGTCTGACTGGGTGTGTTGCCCGGTCGACATGTACGTATGAAGCACCGGTCAATCGAAATCGGTGTGGATATGAGGTTATAACAATGGCTATTGGAATTATCGGTCGTAAATGCGGTATGACCCGCATCTTCACCGAAGACGGCGCCTCGGTGCCGGTTACCGTCATTGAGGCGGAGCCCAATCGCATCACCCAGGTCAAGGGCCTGGAGAGCGATGGCTACCGTGCCGTGCAGGTGACCGTCGGCGGCCGCCGCGCTTCCCGTGTGACCAAGCCCCAGGCTGGGCACTTTGCCAAGGCCGGTGTCGAAGCCGGTCGTACCGTCAAGGAGTTCCGTCTCGCTGATGGTGAGGGTGAAGAACTGGCCCTGGGCGGCGAGATCAAGGTCGACCAGTTCGAGGCCGGCCAGAAGGTCGACGTCCACGGTGTGAGCATCGGTAAGGGCTTTGCTGGCGTGGTCAAGCGTCACAACTTCCGCACTCAGGATGCCACCCACGGCAACTCTCTCTCCCATCGCGCCCCTGGCTCCATCGGCCAGAACCAGACCCCCGGTCGTGTGTTCAAGGGCAAGAAGATGGCTGGCCACATGGGTAACGCCACGACCACCACCCAGACCCTCGAGGTGGTGCGCGTCGATGTCGAGCGTAACCTCATCATGATTAAGGGTGCTGTGCCCGGGTCCAAGGGATCCGACGTGACCATCACCCCTGCCGTCAAGGCCAAGAGCTGAGGAGTTAAGTGATGGAACTGAACCTGACTACAGCGACCGGCCGTGCCTCCAAGAAGACCATTGAGGTTTCTGACAGCAACTTCGGTCGCGATTTCAACGAAGACCTGGTCTCCCAGGTGGTGACCGCCTACATGGCGGCCGGCCGCGCGGGTACCAAGGCCCAGAAGAACCGCTCCGCGGTCTCCGGCGGCGGTGCCAAGCCCTGGCGCCAGAAGGGCACCGGTCGTGCCCGTGCCGGTACCATCCGCAGCCCGCTGTGGCGCTCCGGTGGTAAGACCTTCGCGGCGACTCCGCGTGACTTCAGCCAGAAGGTCAACCGTAAGATGTACCGTGGTGCCATGCGCGCCATCCTCTCCGAGCTGCTGCGTCAGGAGCGTCTGATGATCGTCGACAAGTTCGACGTTGACGCCCCCAAGACCAAGCAGGCCGCTGAGAAGATCAAGGCTCTGGGTCTGGACAGCGTCCTGATCGTCGACAGCAGCATCGGTGACAACCTCTACCTCTCCACCCGCAACCTGATGAAGGTTGAGGTGCGCGAGGCGGGTCACATCGACCCGGTGAGCCTGGTGCGCTTCGAGAAAGTCGTCATGACCACCGATGCGGTGGCCAAAGTAGAGGAGATGCTGGCATGAACCAGGAGCGTCTGATCACCGTGCTGCGCGCGCCGCACATCTCCGAGAAGAGCGCTATCGTTGCCGAAGGTAACGGTCAGTACGTCTTCAAGGTTGCCACTGATGCTACCAAGCCTGAGATCAAGGCCGCCGTTGAAATGATGTTCAACGTCGAGGTGGACGATGTGCGCACCCTCAACAACAAGGGCAAGAGCAAACGTTTCGGTCAGCGCTTCGGCCGCCGCAACGCTTGGAAGAAGGCCTATGTCACCCTCAAGTCGGACCAGGAGATTGATCTTCTGGGCGGCGCGGAATAAGTGAAGGACTGAGCAATGCCTGTAGTCAAGCTTAAACCCACTTCTGCCGGTCGCCGCCACGTCGTTAAGGTGGTGACTCCCGGCCTTCACAAGGGTGCCCCGCATGCACCCCTGCTGGAGAAGAAGAGCAAGACCGGTGGTCGTAACAACGCCGGTCGCATTACCACCCGTCATCGCGGCGGCGGTCACAAGCAGCACTACCGTGTGATCGACTTCAAGCGTAACAAGGACGGCGTGCCGGCCGTGGTCGAGCGTATCGAATACGATCCGAACCGCAGCTCTCACATCGCCCTGCTGAAGTACGCTGACGGTGAACGTCGCTACATCATCGCCCCCAAGGGCGTGCAGTCTGGCGACCAGCTGATTTCCGGCCAGGGTGCTCCGATCAAGGCCGGCAACTGCCTGAGCCTGCTCGATATCCCGGTCGGTTCCACTGTGCACTGCATCGAGCTGCGTCCCGGTAAGGGCGCGCAGATTGCCCGCAGTGCCGGCACCTCCGCCCAGCTGGTTGCCCGTGAAGGTCGTCACGCCACCCTGCGTCTGCGCTCTGGCGAGATGCGCAAGGTGCTGGCTGACTGCCGCGCGGTCATCGGCGAGGTGGGCAACTCCGAGCACAGCCTGCGCAAGCTCGGTAAGGCCGGTGCCACTCGTTGGCGCGGTGTTCGCCCGACTGTCCGCGGTGTCGCGATGAACCCGGTTGACCACCCGCACGGTGGTGGTGAAGGTCGCACCTCTGGTGGTCGTCATCCGGTGAGCCCCTGGGGCATGCCGACCAAGGGTTACAAGACCCGTAAGAACAAGCGTACTGACGGCCTCATTGTCCGCCGTCGGAACAAGAAGTAAGAGGGAACGTGAGCTATGCCGCGCTCGATTAAAAAAGGTCCGTTTATCGACCATCACCTGCTGAAGAAGGTGGATGATGCCGTCGCCAACAACAACAAGCGTCCGATCAAGACCTGGTCGCGTCGC
>JBFFRO010000246.1:0-3219 GCA_041572995.1 Thiohalomonadaceae bacterium | reverse complement strand
GGCCCAGTGGGGGGTACGCGATGCCACCGAGCTGCAGTGGATCGAGCCGCCGCCGGCCGCGGCCCTGGCCCAGGCCCGCCAGCTGCTCGGCGAGCTGGAGGCGCTGGATCGAGAGGGACGTATCACCCCCTTCGGCCGCGAGATGGCCCGCCTGCCGCTGCACCCTCGCCTGGCCCACATGCTGCTGCGGGCTCGTGAACTGGGGCTGGAGGAGACCGCCTGTGACATCGCCGCGCTGCTCTCCGAGCGCGACCTGCTACGCGAGCGCGACCATCCCGGCCGAGCGGACTTTGCCGTCCGCCTGGAACTCCTGGCTGCGCTGCGCCGGGACGGTATGCAGGTCCTGCAGGCCCGTGGTGGCGACGCCCATATTGCCCGTGCAGTGGAGCGGGGCGGGGTTCAGATCCGCCGCCTGCTCGGTCTCGAGGGGGCGGTGCCGCCACCCGATACCGATGTCGCCGGTGAGCTGCTGGCCCTGGCCTACCCGGAACGTATCGCCCTCAGGCGCGAACAGGGTGGAGGCTATCGGCTCGCCTCCGGCAGTGGTGCGAAGATGGCGCCGGGCGTGAGTGGGGCAGGGGAGCTCATCGTCTGTGCCGAGCTGGAGGGCAAGAGCGGGTCCGAGGCACTGATCCGTAGTGCCGCAACGCTGACGCGCGAGGCGCTGCAGCGGCTCTATCCCCGACAAATGGACTGGCAGGCGGTGCTGGAGTGGGACTCGCGCGAGGAGGCGGTGCGCGCCGAGCGCCAATACCGCTACCGCGCCCTGGTGCTGGAGCGCCGTCCCGCCGAGACGGCCGATCCCGAGGGGCAGGTGGCGGCCATGATCGACGGTATCCGTGCCATGGGCCTGGAGTGCCTGCCCTGGGATGCCGAGGCCCGCCAGCTCCAGGCCCGCCTGCTCAGTCTGCGCGCCTGGCTGCCGGAGGCGGGCTGGCCCGATGTGGCCGATGCGGCCCTGCTCGATACCCTGGAGGAGTGGCTGGCCCCCTACCTCAACGGTATCAGTCGCCGCAGCCATCTGAGTCGGCTTGACCTCAAGGCCGCCCTGCTGGCCTGTCTCGACTGGAACCAGCAACAGCGCCTCAACGAGCTCGCCCCCAGCCACCTGCAAGTGCCCAGCGGCTCGCGCAAGCGCCTGGAGTACGCCGACGACGGTGCCCCGCCGGTGCTGGCGGTCAAGCTGCAGGAGATGTTTGGCCTGGCCGACACCCCGCGTATCGCCGGGGGCAGGGTGGCGGTGATGCTGCATCTGCTCTCACCTGCCCAGCGTCCCATCCAGGTGACCCAGGACCTCAGGGGGTTCTGGGAGCGTACCTATGCCGAGGTGAAAAAGGAGCTCAAGGGGCGCTATCCCAAGCACCCCTGGCCCGACGACCCCTGGAGTGCCGAGGCCACCGCGCGGGCCAAACCCCGGCGCTAGCAGGGAAGAGGGTTGGACAGACTCCCCTTTCGCCGTATCTACAACCTACACGTGCCACTATCGTCTGAAAATCCGCTATCGGCTCACGAACCCCTTGATTCCACTCCAGAGCCTCTGCATAGTTATCAGTACCTCACCAATAACAACAACGCCAACGCGCTTGGCGAGATGATGAGGGGCGGCGGACGCTGCCGAGGGATCACTCAATAGGAAGAGCACACCAGAATCATGCGTCGGCGCCTGCCCGCGTCGGCCCTCCTGAACGCTTCTTTTTTTGACTGAGTGCCCAGTAACCACCCTGGCGCTGGGATATCCGTGCGCCTGATGACGGCCACTCGGCCAGAATTAGAGGAGAATTTCGGAGATGACCTTCCGTAAACACGCAATCCGCAGCGCAGTCGGTGCGGCCCTGGCGGGCGCTGCACTGATGAGTGCGACCCCCGCCGTGGCCTGCAGCGGTGATGGCAGCGGTACCATCGGTTCCATCTGCATGACCGCCGCCAACTTCTGCCCCAGGGGCACGCTTGAGGCCAAGGGTACTCTTCTCTCGATTCATGAAGACACGATCCTGTTCTCCGTGCTTGGCTGCAACTATGGCGGTGACTGTCGCAGCACCTTCGCCCTTCCCGACCTGCGCGGACGCAGCCCAATCGGTATGGGGCAGGGGCCTGGTCTGTCGCCGGTCGCCTTGGGTCAGAGGCGCGGTAATGAAGTGACCACGCTCGACGCCGCGAACATGCCCTCGCACAACCACGGTCAGGCTGATGGCGCTGCGGCGCAGACACCGGCTCTTGCGCCGGCCAGCCGAGGCAACAGTGTGCCGTTCTCCAATGTGCCCCCGCAGCTGGGTATCACCTACTGCGTGGTCACCCAGGGCATCTATCCCCCGCGCTCCTAAGATTTCAGAAGATCAGGAGATAACTATCATGAAGAACCACAACAAGCTTTTCCGTACCGCTATCCGTAGCGCCCTGGCCGGTGCCATGCTGCTGGCCAGCGCCCCCGCCCAAGCCTGCAATGGGGAGAGCCCTACCCTAGCTTCCATCTGCACGACCGCCGCCAACTTCTGCCCCCGGGGCACGCTCCCGGCCGATGGCAGGCTCCTGCCCATTGCCAGCTATCAGGCGCTCTACTCCCTGATGGGTAACACCTACGGCGGTGACGGTCGCAGCACCTTCGGCCTTCCCGACCTGCGCGGCCGTAGCCCCATTGGTACAGGGCAGGGGCCCGGTCTGTCGCCGGTCGCCTGGGGTCAGCTGCGCGGTAATGAAATGACCACGCTCGACGCCACGAACCTGTCCCAGCACGGTCACGCTCAGGCCGATGGTGCCGTGGTGCAGACACCGGTCCTCGCCGGGCCTGGCGGCGGCGGCGTGACGTTCTCCAATATGCCCCCGCAGCTGGGTATCACCTATTGCGTGGTCAGCGAGGGCCTCTACCCCTCACGCTGGTAAGCCTTTGGGCTCAGGTGGTAACGGCCCCCTCTGGGGGCCGTTTTTTTTTAAGTTTATTAAAGCTCTTATGGAGTGCTCGGGGTTCCACGCTTCGTGTCGGTGTATCGGTGGGGGAGTACAAGATAAGAGATAAGGCGCCTATCCCGGTGGGGCGGTCATGCCCCGCGCTTCCGTGTATAGTATCCGCCATCCCATTGATTCAAGCGTGGAAACTCCCCTTGGGCGTCTACTCCATCGACAAGCTGATGAACGAAACGCGGAAGCTGGCCGCCGAGTTCCGACGGACCACCGGGCAGCCCTTGCCGGTGAGCGGCGAGCTGGCCAACTACGACGCCGCCCGTC
>JBFFRO010000245.1:0-3233 GCA_041572995.1 Thiohalomonadaceae bacterium | reverse complement strand
GCGCACCCTTGACCGCCTCGCGGTTCAGCTCCGGCAGGCCGTAGACCGCCTCAGCCACCAGCTCGGGAGTGGTGTGCTGCATGCCGTACCACTGCTCCCACACCGGGATATCCTTAATACGAAAGTCGGCGCCCAGGTCGATCACCTTCACGCCGCGCTCCAGCAGCTCGCCGGCGCCCTTCATCGCCACCCCGTGGGGGGTAGCGTAGAAGACCACGTCGCACTCGGCCAGGCGCTCCACGTCGGGCACGCTAAAGGCGATATCCACGTGCCCACGCAGATTGGGGAACATATCGGCGACTGCCACACCCTCCTCCGAGCGTGAGGTGATCACCTTCAGCTCCACCTCGGGGTGAGCGGCCAACAACCGCAGCAACTCCACGCCGGTGTAACCGGTCCCGCCGACAATGCCAACCTTGATCATAGCGCTATCTGGTTCTTATTCGATATCAGGAAAGGAGCCATGATACCGAGTTCGCGGCGCAAAACTAAAGGGCCGTGTTCACATTCCGGCCGATTCCGCCCAGGCTCTGGCATAATGACGGCCCATGAGTGACGAGAACGACAGCTTCCGCCTGCGCGATCTGCTGACCACTGCCCACTGGCGCTCGCGCCTGGTGTTCTGGGGCGGTGCACTGCTGGTCGGCCTGGCCTCGGCACTATTCGCCCTCGGCAGCGAGGAGATGGACAAGCTCTTTCGCCAGCTGCTCGCCCTCTCGCCCTACTGGCCGCTGGTGGTGACCCCGGCGGGACTGGTGCTGATCGCCTGGCTGACCCGCCGCTTCTTCCCCGGCGCCCAGGGTAGCGGCATTCCCCAGGCCATCGCCGCGCTGCAGGTCGACCCACAAGCGGGTCACCTGCGCCGCGCGGTACTCTCGCTACGCATCGCCTTCGGCAAGATTGTCCTCACCCTGCTGGGGCTGCTCTGTGGCGCATCCATCGGCCGCGAGGGGCCGACGGTTCACATCGGCGCCTCGATTATGTATGCGGTGGGGCAGTTCGCCCGTTTCCCGCGCCACTATCTGGACCACGGCCTGATCGTTGCCGGCGGTGCAGCCGGCATCGCCGCCGCCTTCAACACCCCGCTGGCGGGTATCGTCTTCGCCATCGAGGAGATGGCCCGCAGCTTCAACGAGCGCAGCAGCGGGGTGATGCTTACCTCGGTCATCATCGCCGGCCTCACCGCCATGGCCCTGCTCGGCAACTACACCTACTTCGGCTCCACCAACGCCACCATCCACCCTGCCGACTGGTGGCTGGTGCCGGCCTGCGGCGTGCTCGGCGGGGTGCTCGGCGGGCTCTTCGCCCGCACCCTGGTGGCCGGCACCCGCCTCATCGGCCCGCAGCTCAAGGCCCACCCGTTTCTGATCCCGGCGCTGTGCGGCTTCGCCGTGGCGCTCGCCGGGCTGCTCTCCGGCGGCGCAGTACACGGCACCGGCTACCCCGAGGCGCAGGCGGTGATCACCGGCAGCGGCGAGATCGGTGCCGAGTACCCCTTCCTGAAGATGTTCGCCACCCTCGCCTCCTACTTCAGCGGCATCCCCGGCGGCATCTTCGCCCCCTCGCTCTCTACCGGTGCGGGGCTGGGGGCCGTCTTTGGTGAGCTGCTCGGCAGCCCCATCCTCCAGGCGGTGGTGATCCTCACCATGGTCAGCTACTTCACCGGCGTGGTGCAGACCCCCATCACCGCCTTCGTCATCGTTATGGAGATGACCGACAATCATGCCATGCTGCTACCGCTGATGGCCTCCGCCTTCATCGCCTACGAGACCTCCCGCCTGGTCAACCGCGAACCCATCTACCGCACCATGGCACAGGCCTTCATCGATCAGATGCATGCGGCCATGGAAAGCGAAGAGGGGAAGAGCAAGGGCAAATAGGGCTACAATCCACCCCAGCATTCACTGAGAACCGCGTTAAAACCATGAAGATAAAAGACATCGCCATCGCCGCCTTCGCCATCGCTCTGATCGCCAGCCTGGGCTGGCTCTGGTTCAGCCCCAGCGGCTTCAAGCAGGCCCCGGCCATCAGCGTGCAGACCATTGATGGACGCAGCATTGAAGTCGCCTCACTGCAGGGCCGACCACTGATCGTCAACTTCTGGTCCACCGATTGTCCTGGCTGCATCGAGGAGATGCCCCACCTGGTCGAGCTCTACCACGAGCTCAACCCGCAGGGGCTGGAGATCCTCGCCATAGCCATGCCCCACGATACCCTCGATCGTGTGCAGACCATGGTCCGCGAGAAGGGGCTGCCCTACCCCATCAGCTTCGATGCCAGCGGTGCCGCCACCCAGGCCTTCGGCGACGTGAAGCTCACCCCCACCACCATCCTCATCGACCCGCAGGGGCGCATCGTCAAGCAGACCATCGGCAAGCCAAACATGGACTCCCTGCGTCGCCGCATCCAGGGGATGCTGCAGAGCCAGGCGGGCTGAGCCGTGACCATGCTCTGGATTAAGGCCTTTCACATTATCTTCGTGGTCTCCTGGTTCGCCGGGCTCTTCTACCTGCCGCGCATCTTCGTCAACCTGGCCATGGCCGAGAGTGACGGGGAGAAGGCCCGCCTCAACCTCATGGCCCACAAGCTCTATCGCTTCATGACCCCGCTGGCGGTGCTGGCCCTGACCCTCGGCACCTGGCTGTGGCTGGGCTACGGCTTTAGCGGCGGCTGGATGCACGCCAAGCTCACCCTGGTCGCCCTGCTCATCGGCTACCACCTCTACTGCGGCAAGCTGGTCAAGACCTTCGCCGCCGACCAGAATCACCGCTCACACAGGTTCTACCGCTTCTTCAACGAGGCCCCGGTGCTGATCCTGATGGCGGTGACCGTGCTGGTCGTCGTCAAACCCTTCTAAGCCCCCAACCGCGAGACATTCATCCCTGAGCGCGCCGCCCCTGCGGCGCGCCCGAGCTTGACAGCTCCAGAAAAATCCCGATAATGCGAATCATTATCATTCGCATAAACGAGGAACGACCCGATGAAGACCCTCCCCCTGATCGCCCTGACCCTCAGCCTCGTCAGCGGCAATGTCCTGGCCTCCTCAGCCGAACCGGTAGCCGGGGACTGGCGCAAGAGCGCCACGGATGAGGAAAAAATGGCCCAGCTCATCGAGGTGATGCGCGGTGCCTCCAACCTGATGATCGAGATGGGCGAACGCTACAAGAACCTCTACTGGGCGGCGAAACAGGGCAAGTGGGCCTTTGCCGAGTACCAGCGCGAGGAGATGCAGG
>JBFFRO010000244.1:0-3266 GCA_041572995.1 Thiohalomonadaceae bacterium | reverse complement strand
TCTTCGGTGCGGCCTTCTTCGGTGCGGCCTTCTTCGGTGCGGCCTTCTTCGGTGCGGCCTTCTTCGGTGCGGCCTTCTTCGGTGCGGCCTTCTTCGGCGCGGCCTTCTTCGGTACCGCCTTCTTCGGCGCGGCCTTCGGTGATGCCGCCTTGGCGGGGGCCTCGGCCTTGGCAGGGGGCTTCTTGGCAGCCGGCTTGGGCTGGGTCTTCTTCAGCGAGCGGGCCAGGGCCAGGGCTCGCTGCAGGCGCTGGCAGATGCGCTTGAAAACGGTATCGCTGTCGCCATCGGCCTCAACCCGGTGGAGCTTGCCCTGTTGCTGGTAGTAGTTGGCGATCGGTTCGGCATGGGCATTGTAGACCCGCAGGCGGTTGTCGATGGCGGACTCGCGGTCATCGGCACGGCGGTGCAGTGAGCCGCCACAGGCGTCACACTGGTCATCCATACGCGGCGGATCGGTGAAGATGTTGAAGACTGCGCCGCAATCGCGACAGGTGCGGCGACCGCCGACACGCTCAAGCAGGGTATCGTCGTCCAGCTCCAGCAATAGCACCGCATCCAGCGGTACCTCGTGGGCCTCAAGCAGGTTGTCCAGGACCTCTGCCTGGTTGAGGTTGCGTGGGAAGCCGTTGAGGATAAAGCCGTCACGGGTATCGGTCATCTTCAGGCGCTCGGCATAGACCAGCAGCATCAGCTCGTCGCTGAGCAGGTGACCGCCTTCCATCACCTCTTTCACCTGGTGTCCCAGCGGTGATTCTGTAGCGGCGATAACGCGTAGCACCTCGCTGAGGTGAAGCTGTGGCACCTTGTACTTTTTCACAAGGCGTGCGATCTGTGTTCCCTTGCCCGAACCGGGTGCACCCAGTAGTGCGATCCTCATGGCGCCTAACATCCCCTTAGCTATAAATTATTTTTATTAGCACATCAGCTAACGCCGCTAAATTATTAAGTTTTTTCCATGATGGTATACACAAATTGCATTACCCATCCTTGCAGCGTGCGTTTAAGCTAATCCGAGTTGAACACACAAGTCAATGAAAGACGGGCAGCAATAAGCCCGATCTGAAGGCCACCACTTCTCTTATGGCTGCAACAGGCAGGATATGGGAGCGGTCGCTGCTCTTAGCGACACCCTAAGTAATAAGTGTGTCAGGACCGTGAGGGGAGTCGATACGGGCTGCCGCTGCAGGGCCGCCAAAGAGGAGCTCGGCTTCCTCGTAACAGATTGAAGAATAACCATAACCATCAGGGAGAACGCAGCACCATGGCGAAAAAAATGAACGCCTTCTACGCCCAGTCGGGCGGGGTTACCGCCGTAATCAATGCTTCGGCCGCGGGTGTCATCGAGACCGCGCGTGCCAACAAGGACAAGATCGGCAAGGTCTATGCTGGACGTAACGGTATCATCGGTGCGCTCACCGAGGAGCTGATCGACACCTCCAAGGAGACCAAAAAGACCATCGCCGGTCTGCGTCACACCCCCTCCGGTGCCTTTGGTTCCTGCCGTTTCAAGCTCAAGAGCCTAGAGGACAACAAGCGCGAGTACGAGCGGCTGATCGAGGTGTTCAAGGCCCACAACATCGGCTATTTCTTCTACAACGGCGGTGGCGACTCCGCCGATACCTGCTACAAGGTCTCCCAGCTCTCCAAGAAGATGGGCTTCCCGGTGCAGGCCATCCACGTGCCCAAGACCGTGGACAACGACCTGCCGATTACCGATAACTGCCCCGGCTTTGGCTCGGTGGCCAAGTACATCGCCGTGGCCACCCGTGAGGCCAGCTTCGATGTCGCCTCCATGTGCGCCACTTCCACCAAGGTGTTCGTGCTGGAGGTGATGGGCCGCCACGCCGGCTGGATCGCCGCGGCCGGCGGTCTGGCCTCCGACGAGGAGACCGATATTCCGGTGGTCATCCTCTTCCCCGAGGTGCCCTTCAACCGCAAGGCCTTTATGAAGGCGGTGAAGCAGAAGGTGAAGGATCATGGCTACTGCTCGGTGGTGGTCTCCGAGGGCGTGCAGGATAAGAGCGGCAAGTTCCTGGCCGACCAGGGCCTCAAGGATGCCTTCGGTCATGCCCAGCTTGGTGGCGTCGCCCCAGTGGTGGCCAACATGATCCGCGAGGATCTGGGCTACAAGTACCACTGGGCCGTGGCCGACTACCTGCAGCGTGCGGGTCGCCACATCGCCTCCAAGTCCGATGTCGACCAGGCCTACGCCATGGGCAAGGCGGCGGTCGAGCTGGCGCTCAAGGGCAAGAACTCGGTGATGCCCACCGTGGTGCGCACCTCCGACAACCCCTACCGCTGGAAGATTGGAGAGGCACCGCTCTCCCGTGTGGCCAACGTCGAGAAGATGATGCCCAAGCGCTTCATTTCCAAGGACGGCTTCGGCATCACCCCCAGCTGCCGCAAGTACCTCGAGCCGTTGATCCAGGGTGAGGACTATCCGCCCTATGGTAAGAACGGCATGCCGCAGTATGTACGTATTAAAGGTGTACTGGTGCCGAAGAAGCTGCCCGCGTTCAAAATTTAGGCAGACTTCTCAAGCTATAAAAAAGGGGCCGTTAGGCCCCTTTTTTTTATGAAAAACAGTGAAATTAACCGGCTTCGGTTTGTGCGGCGCTGCTCTGGTCGGCGATCTTCATTAGGAAGAGGCCAATGCCACCTTCAATGAAGGCGGAGTACTGCCAAACCACATCGGGAAGGCTGATGCCCATGCTGCCCCAGAGGTCAAAGCCGGCGTAGCTGCCGATGAAGTCGACCAGGGCGAAGATGATTAGTGCGATACCGATAAATTTCATTACACGCTCCTTGTTGATTGTTGTGCGAACTTAAATGCCCGCTAGAACTAAGGTTAACAGTTCCTTTTGTGATTTTCAGGGTGAACGCGGTTTACACTATTTAAGGAGCTGTGCCCCCAGATAGAAAATTAGTACGAGAATAAACGGCAGTAAGGATATTTTGATATTGATCTTCAGGTATCGCCTGTAGTCAGGTCTTTTCGAGAAGGCCTGAAAAAGATTGACGATAAACAGGATGAGCAGTGTTGGCAGGGTGAAGAGGATGGTGAAATAGATGGTGGGACTTCCCGCCATGCAGCCTGGATTGTTATTGCAGGGGTCGATGCCACTGTAGGCGCCGACGATGGCCAGATGCAGCAGTATGGGCAGTAGCAGGTTTCGCGTAATCGCCCGGGATTTGTCGCTCATCGCCATGCCGGTTACCGTCTAGAGCGATTTGGCCATGGCGGTCACCATGAGCAGAAGAATCAC
>JBFFRO010000243.1:0-3277 GCA_041572995.1 Thiohalomonadaceae bacterium | reverse complement strand
CACTGCGCTATTCAATAGCGTCTACCCTAGCGTTTCCGGTGGCCGGTGACTGTCGCCAAAAGCCGTTATCTACATGTGGTAATGGCTGAAATTGGTGTTGAAGAAGGCTTACACGGGGTAGGCACGCTTCTGACATGGACAGCCTCCACAGCCCCTTGCTAGCATGTGCCAATAACTACAAGACATATGGAGATTGTCGTGCGCGTGAACGCCACCTTTCGCCTCATTGCTACGCTACTGTTAGCCGTGGGCATCCTGTTGGGCAGCAGTGCCTGCGTAACCTACGGCGGTGGGGTAGAGAGCGGCCTGCTGAAGATGCGCCAGGGCGATTACGCTGGCTCTGCGGCGGAGATGGAGAAGAGCCTGAAACCCGATGGCGATGATCGCCTGCTTCACCACATGGAGCTGGGTCTGCTTAAGCACCTCGCCGGCCGATACAAGGAGAGCAACCGCCACCTGGCGCAGGCCGAACGCATTGCCGATAACCTCTATACCCGTAATGTCGGTGACATGCTCTCGGTGGCCATGTCCAACCCTCGAAACGGCCCTTATCGTGGCGCCGATTTCGAGCGTGTCTTCATCCACTACTATCGCTCCCTCAACTACTTGATGCTGGCCGTGGCTAAAGGGGCAGGCGGGCGCGAAGCCCTGCTGGAGTCGGCTGCAGTGGAGGCGCGTAAGGTCGATGTGCTACTGGGTGCGCTGGTGCGCGAGCGCGGTGACTACGGTGATTCTCGCGATGAGCAGAGCCGCTCCTTCAGTAAGATGATGGACGTCTTTCGGGTACTCGCCGGGCGCCGCCACGACCCGGACTGGCTGACCTACCGCGAGGATGCCTACCTGCGTTATGTCACCGGCCTGATCTATGAACTCAACGGCAGCCTGGACGATGCCCGTATCGCCTACCAGAAGGCAGCCGAACTCTACGAATCGGGCTATGCCAAGCAGTATGGTCTGGGGCAGAAGATGGCCGAACTGGCCTGGTTCGATACCATTCGCATGATGCGCCAGGATGGCGGCTGGGAGTCGGAGTGGCCCGCCCTGGCCCGCAAGAAGCTCTCCGCGGCCAGTCGCAAGCGGCTTGAGAGCTTCGGAGCCGATACCGCCCAGGTGGTGGTCATCCAGCACCTGGGCCTGGTTCCCCATCGTGGCGAACTGGACCTGAGGCTGAGCATCAACAAGCGCACCCGTGAGCTGGTACTCATACCGCTCTACGGTAATGGCCCAGAGCGCAAGGGCAAGTTTGTGTGGTTCCAGGCCATGTACGCTGATCGCGGCCTGCTGGGACTGGTCAAAAACTACCAGTCCAGTGGTGTCGTCGGTGCCGTGGTGGGGACTGTCAGCAAGCGTTTCCCCCTTTCACCGGTGTGGAATCTGGTCGAGGACCTGAAGCTGGATGAGGCGCTGGGCGATGGCATCGGCACCCGGGTGACGGTGCCCTATTACCCGCCGATCGACACCGCCTATGGAGCCTCCGAGTTGTGGCTGGACGGCAGCCGAAGCGCCAGCATGGTTGATGCCCAATCGCTGGCACAGCTGGCGCTACAGGAGCAGATCCTCGCTGCCGGTGGCGACCTTAGCGAAGCGGTGGCTCGTGAAGCCCTGAAAAGCGTACTGGCCAATGAGGCGAGCAAGAGCGCAGCCAATGGCAACGAGGGGGTCGCCACCCTGTTTAAATTTGCGGGCAAACTGGCGGTGGCCGCCAGCAGTGCTGCCGAGACCCGTAACTGGCTGACCCTGCCGCAGGGTATTCGTGTGCAACGCCTGGCGCTGAGCCCGGGTAAGCACAAGCTGACGATAAGAACTTCCGCTGCAGGTGGCGGTCTCTACCACGAGAGTGAAAAACGCCTGAAGCTGACCGCAGGTGAGATGCGTGTCATTACCGTACAGAGCCTGAGCGCGCCGAGAGGATCGCGTTAATGAGTGTCGATATGAGGAGAATTGCGACGATGAAAACGACAACGAATCACTGGTGGTTGGTGGTGGTGGCCGCGCTGCTGCTGGGTGGCTGCGGTGGCGGACTCTCGGTCAAGCGTGTCGAAACCGATACCGAAGTGGCGCTGACCGACCGCTGGAATGACGAGGATTCGCGTCTGGTCGCCGAGGCGATGATCGAGGATATGCTCACCTTCCCCTGGCTGCGTGATTTCAGTGACGATCACCCGAATCGCCGGCCGACGATTATCATCCAGCGTGTGCGCAACAAGTCGCACGAGCATATCGCCACCGACACCTTCCTCAACGATCTCAAGCGCGCACTGATGCGTAGCGGCCGTGCCGATTTTGTCGCCGGCGGCAAGGAGCGTGAAGACGTCCGTGAAGAACTGCGTAGCCAGGATGTCTATGCCTCGGAAGATAGCCGCAAGGAGATGGGCGAGGAGCTCGGTGCCGACTTCGCGCTCTCGGGCACCATCTCCTCCATCGTCGATCAGTACGAGGGCAGCAAGGTGATCTTCTACCAGGTTGACCTCAAACTGATCGACCTGCAGACCACCCGCGAGGTGTGGAACGGTCAGAAAAAGCTCAAGAAGGTTAGCGAGCGCAGCCGGTTCGGATTCTAGAGTATGAATAACCACACGCTCAGACTTTCCATGGGGCTGCTTGCCGCGGTCCTGCTCAGCAGTGCCTGTGTCGGTGCCGACACCCGCCCCGGGAAGCCGGCAGCAGCCGGCGAACGGCCGGGCTGGATCCTCAATCCGCCGAGTAAGGCCGGGCATCTCTACGGCAGCGGCTCTGCCGAGGTCTTCGCCGGTGAGGCCGAGGCCATGGAGCGTGCCCGTGACCAGGCGCGCCTGGCCATTGTCCGCCAGTTTGCTGAGGTGGAGGTTTCCGGCAGCCTGAGCAGTAGCGAGCGTGTCAGCAACCAGGATGGTCGGGAGAGCTACAGTAGCGAGGTCGAGAATCTCGCCCGCAGCCGGGTCAAGCCGATTAAGCTCAAATACGTTGAGTTCATCGATCACTACAGCGAGCGGCGCAGGGTCTACGTTCTTGGTGACCTGAATGTCCGGCGTGAACTCTCTGAGCTGCGCCAGCGCCGAGACGAGTTGGATGCACAGATTGCCGCTAGCGCACAACAACTGGCTGACTCTGTAGCGCGCCCCGATATTCATCAAATCCGCAAACTCACGCCGGCACTGGTCGAAATGCACGAGCGAGCCGAGCTCCAGTCTCGTATCAACGCTCTGGCCCCCTCGCAACGTGAGCCGCTGAATAGCGACGAGCAGCGCCGTTTCAAAGAACAGTTACTGGAGGCCATCGCCAGCCTGAGGGTCAGCAT
>JBFFRO010000242.1:0-3299 GCA_041572995.1 Thiohalomonadaceae bacterium | reverse complement strand
TCACAAGGTGATCGCTACCGTCGGTACCGGTATCACCGAGCTGACCCCCAGCCGTGGCTTTGCCGCTACCCTGGCCGCCGCCACCACCGTGGTGATCGCCTCCGGCACCGGCCTGCCCATCTCCACCACCCACACCCTGGTTGGTGCGGTGCTGGGCGTGGGTCTGGCCCGCGGCATCGCCTCGCTGGATCTGAAGGTGGTGCGCACTATCTTCCTCAGCTGGATCGTTACCCTCCCCGCTGGCGCCATCCTCGCCATCTGCTTCTTCTTTATGTTCAAGGGGATCTTCAGCTAGGCGGCGGTGCAGCCGTAAACGCCAAGGCCGGGCATTGCCCGGCCTTTTCGATCCAACACTGATAGACTGAAGCCTCAGTTCACCTGGAGCCCGTTTCATGTCCCTGCTCGATTTTGACGCCGCCCCCGACCGCTACGCGGTGATGGGCAACCCCATCGCTCACAGCAAGTCGCCGACCATCCACAGCCGATTCGCCGAGCAGACCGGCGAGCGCCTGGTCTACGAGGCGATCCGGGTCGACCTGGAGGGCTTTCCCCAGGCGGTGGGTAATTTCCAGGCGGCGGGTGGTCGCGGGCTGAATGTCACCGTGCCCTTCAAGCAGGAGGCGTGGGAGCTGGTGGACGAGCGCGGCCAGCGTGCGGAGAAGGCGGGCGCGGTTAATACCATCAATATGCGAGACGATGGTAGCCTGTTCGGCGACAATACCGACGGTATTGGCATGGTGTGCGATATCCGTGACAACCACGGCGTGGCTCTTCGGGGGCAGCGGGTGCTGCTGCTGGGGGCTGGCGGCGCGGTACGCGGTGTGCTCGGCCCGCTGCTGGCCGAGGAACCAGCCGAGGTGGTGATCGCCAACCGCACCGTGGACAAGGCCGAGGCCCTGGCCAGCCTGTTTGCCGATGAGGGCAACATCTGCGCCAGCGGCTATGGCCAGCTGGAGGGGAAATTTGACCGGGTGATCAACGGTACCTCCGCCTCGCTTCAGGGGGAGCTGCCGCCGCTGGCCGAGGGCCTGCTGGCCGATAACGCCTTCTGCTACGACATGATGTACGGCGCCGAGCCTACCGCCTTCGTTCGTTGGGCCGAGGGGCAGGGGGCCCGCGGTGTCGATGGCCTGGGCATGCTGGTGGAGCAGGCGGCCGAGTCCTTCCTCATCTGGCGCGGGGTGAAGCCCGAGACCGCGCCGGTCATCGCTGAGCTGCGTGCCGAGCTGACCGCGGGCTAAGCCCCCTCCAGACCCGACAGCAAAAAGCCGGGCAGTGCCCGGCTTTTTTTACGCCACCACGGGCTGGGGCTACTTGCCGACGTGCTTGGCGTCGATCCCCAGTGCCCGTAGCTTGCGGTAGAGGTGGGTGCGCTCCACCCCGGCGTGCTTGGCGGCCTTGACCACACTGCCGTCGTACTCCCGCAGGATGTGCTCGAAGTAGTCGCGCTCGAACTGTTCGCGCGCCTGGCGCAGTGGCAGTTCGTAGGCGATGGCGCTACCCATGGCGGCCTGTGGCTGGGCGCCCAGGGCCGCCTCGACCTCTTCCGCCTCGATGCTCTCGCTGTTGCCGACGATCAGCAGCCGCTGTACCAGGTTGCGCAGTTCACGGACGTTGCCGGGCCAGGCGTAGTGGCGCAGACGGTTCTGCGCGGCGACGCTGAAGCTGCGGTAGGGGAGTTTGTCCTGGGCGACAAACTGGTCGGTGTAAAAGTTGAGCAGCTCCGGTACATCCTCGGCGTGGTCGCGCAGTGGTGGGATCACTACCGGCAGGACGTTGAGCAGGTAGTAGAGGTCGTGGCGGAAGCGACCCTCGGCCACCCGCTGTTCCAGGTTGTAGTGGCTCGCGGCGATCAGGCGCAGCTCCACATTTACCGGCTCGGTACCGCCGATGCGGTGGTAGCTGCCGGACTCCAGGGCTCCGAGCAGGCGCGCCTGCAGGCCGTCGCTGAGGTCGCCGATGTCGTCGAGGAAGAGGGTGCCGCCGTTGGCCTGCTCCAGCAGGCCGTAGTGGATCTGCTCACCCTCCTCGCTACCGAACAGCTCGATGGCCGGGTTGTCGCCATCGAGCGAGATCACCCCGACATCGATAAAGGGACCGGAGGCACGCGGCCCGGATTCATGGATATAGCGGGCGAAGCTGCCCTTGCCCGAGCCCGCCTCGCCCAGCACCAGCACCGGGGTGTCGTGGGCGGCGATGCGCCCCACCTGCTCACGTAGTGCCTGCATCGCTGCGCTACGGCCCACCGGCTCGTCCAGGCTGCCGCTACGCTGGCGCAGGCCGGCATTTTCCCGGGAGAGGTTGAAGGCCTGCAGGCCGCGCTGCACGGTCACCAGCAGCTTGGCCAGCGAGAGTGGCTTTTCGATGAAGTCGTAGGCGCCGAGGCGGGTCGCCTCCACCGCGGTCTCTACCGTGCCGTGGCCGGACATCATGATCACCGGCACATTGAGCGCCCCCTCCTCCTGCCACTCCTTGAGCAGGGTGATGCCATCATCGCCGGGCATCCAGATATCCAGCAGTACCAGGTCGGGGCGGCGGGCACGGCGCGCCTCGCGCGCCGCCTCGGCGCTGGCGGCGACCTCCACCACGTAGCCCTCCTCGTCCAGGATCTCCTTGAGCAGGGCACGGATATCGGGTTCGTCATCCACCACCAGGATATGGGCTGAGGGCATTACCGTTGTTCTCCTTCCTCGGCCACGGGGGGCGTGGCGTTGCGTTCTACGGGCAGGCGGATGGTGATGAGGGCGCCGCCCTCCTCGCTGTTCTCCGCCCTGATGATACCGCCATGCTCTTCGACAATCTTCTTCACCACCGCCAGCCCCAGGCCGCTGCCGCGGGGTTTGTCGGTGACATAGGGCTCGAACAGGCGGTCGAGCAGTTCGTCCGGGAAGCCGGGACCACGGTCGAAGATGCGCAGCTCGACGAAGCGACAGGCCTCCTGGCGCAGGCACTCGCTGCTGATGTTCATCTCGACCGCCTCTTCGCCGGTATGTGCCTCGACCGCATTTTTAATCAGGTTGTGCAGCAACTGACGCAGGCGCCCGGCGTCGGCCTCAATGGGCGGCAGTTCAGGTTCCAGTGCGCTTTCCACTCGCAGGCGAGAGTTGCCGCGGTAGAGCTCCAGCACCTCGCGGATGATGTCATTGAGGTTGAGCGGTACCAGGTTGAGCTGTGGCGAGCGGGCGTAGTCGGAGAAGGCCTGCACCATCTCCTTCATCGCCACCACCTGCTGGATGATGGTGTGGGTGGCGCGATCCAGCACCTCCGCATCCTCTTCGTCCATATGTCCCAGGTAACGG
>JBFFRO010000241.1:0-3311 GCA_041572995.1 Thiohalomonadaceae bacterium | reverse complement strand
GAGGCCGACCACAGCTTCATGTCCATGGCCGGTCTCGACGAGGAGGAGGATATCTTCGCCCCGGTGCTCTCCAGTTCGCGCCGCCGCGCCGTGTGGCTGGGGGTGAACCTGCTGACCGCCTTTCTCGCCTCGCTGGTCATCGGCCAGTTCGAGGCCACCATCGAGAGTCTGGTGGCGCTGGCGGTGCTGATGCCGGTGGTCGCCAGCATGGGCGGTATCGCCGGCAGCCAGACCCTGACCCTGGTGATCCGCGCCATGGCCCTCGGTCAGGTGGGGCGCAACAACGCCGTCAAACTGCTCAACAAGGAGCTGGCGGTGGGCATCATCAACGGTATCTTCTGGGCCCTGGTGATCGCCGTGGTGGCGGCCCTGTGGTTCGACAGCGTCGCGCTGGGCGCGGTGATCGCCGCCGCCATCCTCATCAACCTGGTGGTGGCGGCCCTCTCCGGGGCCACCATCCCGCTGCTACTCAAGCGCTTCGGCGCCGACCCGGCACTGGCCGGCAGCGTGGTGCTGACCACCGTCACCGACGTCATCGGCTTCCTGGCCTTCCTTGGCCTGGCGGCGCTGTTCCTGGTCTAGCCCTTCGGACAGCCCTTGATGTCCACCGACACCCCTCGCGCGGTGTCGGGGCACTCATCACGGTAGTCCGGCACCCCATCCTGATCGGAATGCTGGGGACAGCCATTGCTGGCAACCCCATGGGTCAGTTGCCGCGGCTCATCCTCGGGGCAGTAATCCTTACTATCGATCACCCCATCGCCATCGGTGTCCCGTTCGCAGCCGTGCTCATCCACCGGGTGAGCCTTGGGCTTGTCGCTCAGGCGCTCCGGATTGACCGCGGCGCGGAACTTGAAGTCCTCGGGCAGCATCACCAGCTGCGCGGTGTTGGGGCACTTATCGACGCTATCGTCCACGCCGTCGTTGTCGGCGTCCGCCGCGTGCAGTGAGCCCGCCAGCAGCAGGCCGCCAATAATCATCGCGATACGCATACCTCTTCCTCCAAAAATCAAACGGCGGTGGGTCGCCCCACCGCCGTCTATCCTAGACCGATTCTCCCGTGGGGGAAATCAGCGACCGAGGATGGCGTCCACCTCGGCCTGGGTCAGGTACTGGGCCTGGTAGTTGCCCACGCCGATGACCGCCTCGATCTGGCCGACATAGGCACGCAGGTGGTTCTCGGAGCCATCCACCAGCGAGTTGTAGCTGTTGATCAGCGCCGTCTCGTCGGTGTAGTTGAGGCCGCAACCGCCCTCGCCGATGCCGTTGTCCATCTCCACGATGACCGCCGGGCACTCGACGATGTCGTGCATGTCCAGCTCCTCGATGAAGGCGCCGGCGTAGAGGGCGTCCAGCTCACTGTTGGCACCCCAGCCGGTCAGCAGGGCGAACTTCTCGGTGAAGTAGGCGCCGTAGGTCGCGCCGGTGAACACGCCGAGGCTGGCGGGCAGGTTGTTGGTGTCCGGGTTCGGGTCGGCCACGTTAAACTGCGCCAGCTTGTCGCGCATGGTATCGGTGTGGGTCTGCTCGGAGCTGGTGGCGATGTTGCTGAAGACCCCCTGGCTTGGGTACATGCTGGCGAAGGTCAGGTAGACGTCACGGGCCAGCTTCTCCTCCTCGCGCATGAAGATCAGATGGGTCTCCTCGGCCGCGTCCAGGGTGCCGCCACCGCCACCGCCACCGCCACCACCGCCACCGCCACCGCCACCGGGAGGACCACCGGCGGCCAGGGCGACACCGGCACCGAGGCCGAGGGAAAGGGTGAGGGCGGAGGCCGTCATCACGTTCTTGATGTTCATCTAAACTCCTCGCAATGGGTCTGCTCTGTGGTTAATCAAACCAAAAATGTCGGCGCTCGAACGCCTAGACGCAGACCAACATAGCGATGGAAACCGCACGAATCCAGAGGCCTTCTCCGCGTAAAAACCCTTATGAATTAGTCGCTTCTATACAATCAGAGCGTTCTAATATGGTAATTGACCGAAGGTATGTAGGGCCCGTTCCACGAGTTCACTGGGGCTGCGACGGTGTTGCTGTAGTCTCTCACTATCGTCGGTAGGTCAATGCGCAAGCCTGTAGGCTATGCCCTACATACCAACGACTAACCCACGCCTTAGCCCTTTCGTCTACTGCGATAAAAAAATTTCATTACAATAGTGTGACGCCATCGACGAAATCGACGTAGCAGGGCCATGTAGACTACCCTGTTGCGGAAAACAGCCCCCGTTCAGGAGCCCCCCGTGCAACAACACCCCGGCGAAGAGCCGTTCGACGACGACGAGGATTTCGTCAGCAAGAGCCAGCTCAAGCGCGAGGCCCACGCCCTCAAGGACCTGGGCGACGAGCTGAGCAACCTCAAGAGTGACCAGTTGGCCGCCATCCCCATGGAGGAGAACCTGCGCGCCGCCATCGAGGAGACCCGTCGCCTCAAGGCCAGGGGGGTGCGTAGCGGCCTTCGGCGCCAGCTGCAGTACCTCGGCAAGCTGATGCGCCGCGCCGAGGTCGAACCCATCCAGGAGGCCCTGGCCCGCATCCAGGGCACCCACGCCGAAGAGAAGGCCGTGCTGCACCGCAGCGAGCGCTGGCGCGACCGCCTCATCGAAGAGGGCGACGCCGCCCTCGGCGAACTGCTGGACGAATACCCCCATGCCGACCGCCAACACCTGCGACAGCTCATCCGCAACGCCCAGCGCGAGGCCAAGGCGGGCAAGCCGCCGAAGTCTGCGAGGGAGATCTTTAAGGCGGTTAGGAGTTTAGTCGGGGGCTAATGTCCCTCAATCCGCGCAAGGCAACTTCCGATGCTGCAGCGCGGGGAAGCTCTTGCGGATGTCGGCCTCGCGGGCGAGGTCGATGTCGGCGATGACGTAGCCGGAGCCACGCGGCAGGCGGTCGATGATGTTGCCCCAGGGGTCGATGATCATGCTGTCGCCGTGGGTCTCGCGGCCGTTGACGTGGTAGCCGCCCTGGGCGGAGGCGACGATGTAGCTGAGGTTTTCGATGGCGCGGGCGCGCAGCAGGGGCTCCCAGTGGGCGCGGCCGGTAATGGAGGTGAAGGCGGCGGGCACGGCGATGATCTCGGCGCCCTTGGTCAGCAGGTGGCGGAACAGCTCGGGGAAGCGCAGGTCGTAGCAGATGGCCAGACCGAGACGGCCGAAGGGAGTGTCGATCACCACCGCCTGCTCACCGGCCTCGATGGTGTGCGACTCGGTGTAGCGCTCACCACTCTCTTCGAGGCTGACGTCGAAGAGGTGGATCTTGTCGTAGCGGGCTACCCGCTCGCCCCTTTCGTTGTAGACCAGGCAGGCGGCACG
>JBFFRO010000240.1:0-3317 GCA_041572995.1 Thiohalomonadaceae bacterium | reverse complement strand
TCGGTGTTGCCGGAGTCGGTGGTGCTTGGCAGCAACGCCGTTGCCGCCAGTGTCGATTACGCCAGTATTCTTACCGGGCTGGTCGAGGCCAATAGCGTGACGGTGGCGGTGGACCCGCTGCGCTGTCTGGCCACCGGCGGCGCCATCACCGCCATCGGCCAGGCGGTGCAGGTCAACGAGGAGACCCTGTTCATTAACGCCATCGACCCGCTTGTCGACTCGGTCGGTGCGGCGGTGAGCTGCTACGACGGCATTGGTATCGATGACCGCATCGAGGTGAGTGGCTTTAGCGATGGCCACGGTAGCATCTTCGCGACCATGGTCCGGTTGTTAGAGCGCGGCGCGGCCACGACCAGTAGTGTGGAGCTCAGCGGCGTGGTCAGTCTCTTCGATGAGCCCAACATGCTATTCAATATCGGTACACAGAGCATCGACTATAGCGCTGCTACCCAGGTGCCGGCGGCACTTGCCGATGGGCTTTACGTGCGGGTTAACGGCACTATGGATGCTGGCGTGCTGCGTGCCGATAGCCTTCTCCAAGAAGGGGATGGTGATATCGGCATCGAGGGCAATGAGGATAATGAAGCGGAGCTCTATGGTGTGGTGACCCAGCCCTACAGTAGCGGCTACTTCACCCTCAACGGCCAGCGCGTGCAGGTGACCGTTGACACCGAGCTGGGTGAGGATGAAGACGATGGCATCGCCCTCGGAGTCGCCGACCTGGTGGCCGGCACCCGGGTGATGGTGGATGGTCACCTGGTCGACAATCTGCTGGTGGCGGACGAGCTGGAGTTTCATGCCCAGGCCAGTGTCGAACTGCAGGGTACGGTCCAGGCGCTCAATCCCCTTACCACGACCCTGAGTGTCGCCGGACAGTCAGTGACACTCAACGCCTCGACGCTGATGATCGATGAGAGTGCCGGCAGCGATCATATCTTCGCCTTTAGCGAGATCGTGGTCGGTGACAGTGTCAGCGTTGATGCTTATAACAGCATCGCCACCGGTGGCCTGGTGGCCACCCGCCTGGAGCGTTACTAGGGAATCCGGGCTTTAGTTCATCAAGAGGGGCCGCACGATGCGGCCCTTTCTGGTTGTCATCATGCGGGTCTGCGGGTAACGTGACCGGCTTGACACGAATTCATCAAAGTAAGAGGTCGCTATGTCGGCGCTAATCTGTGGCTCCTACGCCTTTGACACCATTATGGTGTTCCACGACAAGTTCCAGAATCACATCCTTCCGGACCAGGTACATATCCTCAATGTGTCCTTCCTGGTACCGGATATGCGTCGCGAGTTCGGTGGCTGTGCCGGTAACATCGCCTACAACCTCAAGCTGCTCGGTGGTGAGCCGCTGCCCATGGCCACTGTCGGTAGTGACTTCGCTCCTTATGCCGAGTGGATGCAGCAGTGCGGTATCGATGGCCGCCACGTGCGTGTGCTGGACAATAGCTACACCGCCCAGGCCTTTATCACCACTGACCAGGCTGATAACCAGATTACCGCCTTCCACCCCGGGGCCATGAGCTTCGCCCATGAAAACCAGGTGACTGATGCCGAGGGGGTCAGCATCGGTATCGTCGCCCCCGACGGTCGTGATGGCATGATCGAGCACGCCCAGCAGTTCGCCGAAAACAATATTCCCTTTATCTTCGACCCGGGCCAGGGTCTACCGATGTTCGATGGCGATGAGCTGATGCGTTTCGTCGAGCAGGCCACCTGGGTTGCGGTTAACGACTACGAGGCGCAGCTGCTCTCAGAGCGCACCGGCAAGAGCCCGCACGAGCTGGCCGAGCACGTCGAGGCACTGATCGTGACCAAGGGCGGCGAGGGCTCGCACATCTACACTAGGGAGCATCGTCTCGAGATCCCCACCGTCGAGGCCGCCGCCATTAACGACCCCACCGGCTGCGGCGATGCCTACCGCGCAGGCCTGCTCTACGGACTGATGAACGACATGGACTGGGAGACCATCGGTCGCATCGCCTCGCTGATGGGTTCGATCAAGATCGCCGAGCACGGCACCCAGAACCATCGCTTCAGCATGGATGAGTTCAAGGCCCGTTTCCACGACGCCTTCGGCTATCACCTCTAGCGGGGAAATCAAGCTATGGGCAAATCGCTAAGGATAGCGTTGCTGCTGTTGCTGCTGTTTTTTGTCGCCGCTGACCAGTGGCTGCGCCAGCAGCGTAGTGTCGATTGGGACATTCCGATCTGGGTGGCCCTCTACCCGATCAACGGTGATGGCAGTGAGGCGAGTCGTCGCTACATCGCTGCCCTGACCGAGGCACAGTTCGAGCCGCTGCAGCGCTTTTTCGAGCGGGAGGCGGCCCGCCATGGCCTGACGCTGACCACCCCCTTTATCTTCAAGCTGGCCGATGAGGTGGAGTCACGCCCGCCACAGCCGCCACGTAACGGCTCCACCCTGGAGGTGATGCTTTGGAGCCTGAAGATGCGCTGGTGGAGCTGGCGCAACGAAAGCTACGATGGTCCCACCAGCATGAGTCTCTTTCTGCTCTATCATGAGGGTGAGGAGGGCGTGCCGCTGGCGCACTCGGTGGGTCTGCAGAAGGGGCACACCGGTATCGTCAACGCCTTTGCCGACCGACGAGAGCGCGGTGGTAATCAGGTGATAATCGCCCACGAACTGTTGCACCTGATCGGTGCCAGCGATAAATACAGCATGAGTGATAACCGGCCGCTGCACCCCCACGGCTATGCCGAGCCCGATCGCCGCCCGCTGTACCCACAGCGTTTTGCCGAGCTGATGGGTGGTCGCATCCCCATCAGTGCCGAGCGTGCCGAGATCCCGCGGCGTCTCGCCCGGGTGGTGGTTGGCGAGATGACCGCCGCGGAGATTCGCTGGCGCTAGGCCTTTGGGCCTAGAGTTCCGGCAGTTCCGGTGAGGGACGGGCGATGTGGTAGCCCTGGGCGAAGTCGACACCGGCGGCGCGTACCTGCTCCATCACCTGCTCATCCTCAACGAACTCGGCAATGGCACGAATATTCAGGTGGTGCGCCAGGTTGGTGATGCTCTGCACGAAGGTGCGGTCACGATCGTCGTTGGCCATGTTGGCGACGAAATCCCCCTCGATTTTGACAAAGTCGATAGGCAGGCGCTTGAGGTAGTGGAACGAGGAGAAGCCGGAGCCAAAGTCGTCGATGGCGATCTGGAAACCCTCCATCTTCAGGTCGGTGACGAAATTCACCAGCAGGCTCATATTCTTCACCGTGTCGCGTTCGGTGATCTCAAAGACCACATGCTCGGGCTTGATCCCGTAGTGCGAGACCATACGCTTGACCTCGATCAGGAACTCGCC
>JBFFRO010000239.1:0-3325 GCA_041572995.1 Thiohalomonadaceae bacterium | reverse complement strand
CGCCTGCGAACGGGCCTCCTTGCTGGTGGCGCCGTAGCCTTCACCCGAGAGCATCACCGCCTGACTCGTCGATGCCATCATCAACAAGATGCCGGAGGCAACAACTCTGCCCACGTAGTTCATACCCATATCCATATTCAATCCTGACTCCTGTGCTCGCTAGCGCACCACCACCGGGAAATCGGAGATGGTCATCGGTTTGGTGGTGGTCGGGGTCTGCTGGTTGCCGGTCAGCCGCTTCACCCGCTCGCTCAGGTAGAGATCGAGCTGGTTGATGGTGATGGTGCCATCACCGGTGTAGTCGGCCTTGCCGCTCAGCCCCTCCACCAGTGCCTTGGTAAAGGCGCCGTTACCCCACTCGGCATTCTCCAGCGAGTACTGCTTGCCGGTGGAGCTAGCAAATACCACCACGCCGTTCTCCGCCGCCGAGAGGTCATTGACCACCGCGTTGATATCAGCCACCGCGCGGCGTCCACCCATCACGTTGCCCGAGTGGCAGGTGTCGATGAAGGCCAGGGTCTTGCTCGGCAGCGAGGAGAGGGTCTTCTTGATCTCATAGTAGGGAACCGCGGTGCGACGGATGCGGTCGGTATTGGCATCGCTGGTGAGGAAGTAGTAATCCCCGTCCGCATCGTTCACCCCGTGACCGGCGAGGAAGAGCATGGCGATGTCCTTGCTGGTCACCTCCCTGCGCAGCCAGTCCAGGCCATCGAGCACCGCATCGCTGTCGGCATCGGGCAGCACCTTCACCACCACCTCGCGATAGAGCTTGCCGCCCTGGCTCTGCACAGCCCGGGCGAAGTCCTTGGCATCCTTGGCGGCGAAGCTCAGGTCCAGGTCATCGTCGCGATAGTTGCTCACACCGATGGCCAGCACGTAAAGCTTGGGCTTGATGACGAAGGCCTGGGTGTCGTTGGCCGGTGCGCCGCCGGCCCACACCAGGCGGGCCCGCGCCGGGGCGCTGGCACCAAAACGGTTCTCGGCGATCAGTGAGATCTCCACATCCCGCGCGGGCAGCTTCATGCTAATGCTGTGGGTATCCCCCGACTTGCGCTTCAGCCCCCGCTGACTACCCGCGGCCATGGGACGGCCATCGATATAGACCTTCAGGTCGGAGACATCTTCCTTGCCCTTGAGGCGGTAACGCACGGTCACCTCGCTCTGGCTGAAGCTGCTACCGCTGCTGGGACTGAGCAGTTCCACCACCGGCGGCAGGCCGGCGGCCACCGAGGTCGTAGCCCGCTCACCCGCGCGGGCCAGGGCCTGTGCCTCATCCCGCTCGGTGAGGATGTGGGCGATGACCCCCGGCTTGTAGAAGCGATCACGCATCTGCGCAGCACTGTAGAAGTCGGCCACGCTGTCCTTGCCGTTGTTCACGTGCCAGCCAATCAGACTGTCGCCGCCGGGGCTGGCATCGTAGTAACCCGAGGGGGTCCACAACACCCACTGCTTGCCATCGTTGGTGACGAACAGCGAGAGTAGCATCTTGCCGTTATCGGCCCGGTACCAACGGATTGTGCCATCGCCAAAGGCCGCCACCACCAGGCGCCCATCGCCGCTGAGGTTAACGCCCCAGGCCGGGGCCGGCACCGGACGCTTCCACAGCTGCTTGCCCCGGCGGTCGAACATCCGCAGCGACCAGTCGGCACCGATCACAAAACGCCAGCCGTCTTCCCTAACAGCGACACTGCGCGACACCTCATAGCGTTCCAGCTGAATCTGCTCGCCGTTGCGCGTGGGGGCGAGGTCATCGCGCCACTTCTTAATCTCCAGACCATCGGCGCGGGTGCGCCGCGACTCCATCGGGGTGATGCCCAGGGCCCGCTGCAGGCGGCTATCCAACCCCGAACCCCCCAGCCCCTGATCACGGCGGAAGGCGTTGGCCGCATCCAGGGTCCCCGGGCCACTCTGGCCGTCAATACCGCCGGGGTTGTATCCCCTGTCACTCAGGCGTGCCTGGATCTGCGCCGTGGTGTTGGGCTCGCCACGGTAGAGGCGGCGACTCTCCAGGTCGAACCAGACCGGGTCCTCGGCCTTATACTTCAGACCAAAGGAGACCTGGCTACCATCGTGATTAATGCGAAATTTTTCGTAGTGGGAGCGCATATCCACAGTGCGGGGACGCAGGTCGAGTTGCCTGCGGCCACGGGTATCGAAGCGGATCACGGCCGGATCGGCGGCAACTGCCAACATGCTGCCATCCGGCAGCGGCTTGAGGTCCATCAGGGTATCTTCGCCCGCCTTCCACGCCGTGCGAGAGCCTCGGCCACGGTTACCCCAGATAAGGGCGGGGTTGTTGCCACTGCCATCGTCATAGCGGCCACCGGCAAAAAGGCGCTTGCCATCGCTGGACCAGGCCACGCTGTCCAGGCTGCCACTGTTGCTGTTGGGAAGCCCCTTGGTATCGGCACTGTAGCGATGGCGCAGGCTCTCGCCATCAAACACATCCACGGCGTTGACATCCTGATAGCCCGCCGCAATCAGCTCGCCCCAGGGGTGGAAGGCCACAGTGTAGGGACGCTGACCGCTGGGGGCCTTGGCCTTCTCGCTCAGGCTGAAGCGCCCCGAGCGCTGGTGGTAGAGGCGGATATGTCCGTCCTGGCTGCTGGTGACCAGGCGGCCACCATCATCACTGAACGCACAGCCGTTACTAGTACCGTCATAATCCCTGTCGGCGAAAACCTCGCGAAAACCGTTGCGGGCATCATAGACACGCACGCCGTTGCCACTACTCAGAGAGGCCGCCATCCAGTGACCGTCGCCTGAGACACATAGATTCAGAATCACGTTCTCCAGACCTGAAATACGCTTAATCATGTGGCCGCGGGCGCGGTCAAGGATATAGATGGAGTTACTCTTGTCCCACTCGTAACCGGTCCAGCCGCCCGTGGCGACCCACTCTCCGGCCGGGTCCATGACCGAGGAGAAGAGCTTGCCCTCACTGCCGGATCCTATAGGCAGGCGATAGGTGCGCAGCAGCTCGCCGCTCTGCCCATCCCACAGGCGCAGGCTCTTGTCGTTCGAGTTGGTGACTATCCAGCGTCCCTGGGCATCGCTGGAAACATGCCGGATCAGGGCCACATGCCGCCCAGTCTCCAGGCGCAGCTGCGGGGCTGAAGGTGGCTCGCCGGCGACGGCGGGAGTGATGGTCTGCAGAGAGGCTAGAGCGATAAACAGAGCGAATAACGAACGGTCGAACATGGGGGTAGATCCCTTATAGCGTAACGAGCAACTCAGTGACGGCGTACAACCCTATCAGGCGAGAGGGTCGGTAACGGCGCAGTTCTTCCCTGACACTTGTGGCACACAGTGGAACACCGAGGTG
>JBFFRO010000238.1:0-3356 GCA_041572995.1 Thiohalomonadaceae bacterium | reverse complement strand
CGTCCCCGAATACGCCGGCGGACACCACGAACGGGTCGACGGCCAGGGCTACCCCCGCGGTCTCACCGGCAATCAAATGTCGGTACAGGCACGGGTCATGGCCATTGCCGATATCTTCGAGGCCCTGACCGCCAAGGACCGGCCCTACAAGCCGGGCAAAAAACTCTCCGACACCCTGCGCATCCTCGGCTTCATGAAGGAAGAGGGGCACATCGACCCGGAGCTGTTCGACATCTTTGTGCGCGAGAAGGTCTACCTGAGCTACGCCGAAAAATTCCTCGACCCGGACCAGATCGACGAGGTCGACACGGCCCAGATCCCTGGCTACCAGGCCAGCGCCTAGTCACGCCTCACCCCATTGGGTGCACGCCGAACGTGTGCGACCCTGCCATCGAGCGCCGAGGTGAGGCCTGTCTCTAGCGGCGGCGCAGGCGCATATGGGTATCGATCATCCCCTCGACCTAGGCGCTCATCGCGCCGCTGTTCTTGCCGCTCATCTTCAAATGGCTGGGGCGGGGCAAGCAGAGTATGCCGGTGGGTGACTCCGCGGGGACCCATTAAGGCCCTGCGCGAAACCCTACGACCCGCCCCTGGGCTTACTCCTCCAGGGCGTCACCGCAGACTGGCACGTCGGTTGCAGCGTTTATTCACAACAGTGATGTGAAGGACGATGCCGGGCCACGTGGTAAGGCCCGCACCCATCGACCCACTCCCGGTGCTGAGACCAGCAGGGAGAAGTACCCGCCCCCCTGTCGCCATCCGCAGTGACGACAAAGAGCGGTGGAGATGGCGAACAGTAGGGCGCTTCAGATGCAACAGTTATTTAAGTTCGTGGCCTGCCTGGCAACATGCCTGAGTCCTAATGGCAGACGTATCCTGTTGTTATCACTGCTACTTCCCCCGCTGATGGTCAGTGTTCACAGCATCCATGCCACGCCATCGGGTGTCGGCCCCGCCCATCCCCCGCTGAGTGAAGAGTTTCATATGACTCGCTCGCGAAAGCTCCGTGGAGAGATCCTTCTGGCCTGCGTGGCAGCCACTCTGACCCTTCCCGTACAGCCGAAAGCACCCGGCGTCATGTCCGGTTAAACAGCGCTCATCACCCGCCCAGCCGGTTGATGGCGTGTCGCAGCCAACACAGATGCGGGCATTCAGGTCGAATTCGCGACAGGCTTTTTTGCCGTGGGCTGAACAGATGCCGCTCGATCAGGGCGCAAGGATTCGCCCAAAGGCACCATTGCGGTGCGCAAATCGAGTCCGTGGCCATGCAAGCATGCGCCTTCAGCAACTGGCACAAGCCTTGCGATGGATATAGCGGGGTCCTGCAACGCCCCACTACGAACAGTGCAACTCTTTAAGTTTGGGACAACGGCGTCCCTGCGTATCGCATCGATGGGCAGGTCGCCGTTTTTTTTCTTTCGGGGAAAGGTGTGCCCGGCCGGCCGGGCAGGATGCCAGAGAGGGCTAGTCGAAAAACTCCACCACACCGGTCTCCAGCGAGTACTCGGCACCGACGATACGCAGGCCCTGCTCCTCGATCAGCCGCTCCAGGGTCTCGGAACCATGGCTAAGCTGGTTGACCGAGGCGCGCACGTTGGCGCGGGTGGCGTTGCAGAGCAGGGCCTCGGTATCGTTCCACAACTCGGTCGGGCGGAAGGGTTCGACCGCCGGACGGATGCGATCGACAATGGCCTTGATGTTGGCCGACTGTTCACCGGAGGGTCGGCGCATCTCCTCGACGGTGGCGCGCACCGCACCGCAATTGGTGTGACCCATCACCACCACTAGGCGGGTATTGAACAGGTCGGCGGCAAACTCGACGCTGCCAATCTGCGAGGGGGCAACGATGTTGCCGGCGACGCGAATCACGAACAGGTCGCCCAGCCCCTGGTCGAAGACCAGCTCGGCGGGTACCCGAGAATCGGAGCAGCCAAGGATGATGGCAAAGGGGGTCTGGCCGGCCGTCAGCTGGTCGCGCCGGGCCTGGTCCGGGACATTACTGCGGGCGGTGCCATCAACGAAACGTTGGTTGCCCTCTTTCAGTCGCTCAAGGGCCTCTTCTGCCGGGATCATCTGCTCTCTACTCTCCACCGTCCGGGCCCTGTTGCCCGCGCACGGCCTATTAACTCACTAAGGTCTGTCAGAGACAAGCTTACTGCTTCTCGCCGAGCTGCTCGTGCGCCGACTTCTCTGCCTCGTACCAGGCGTTGGTGCCCATCACCGCCTTGGAGATGAACTGGTCGAAGTAAGGCAGCAGCTGACCCACATCCTCGGTTTCGGTACCCAGGCGGAACTCAAAGGCGGCCACCGCCTCACCCTCCCCTTGGAAGGCGATGGAGTAGGTGATCGGCACACCGGCCTTGTTGGGGTGGTCATAGAGACCGGCGTGGGGGAACACCTGCTCATCCAGCGCCTCGATGAGGGCGGCGAAGATGGAGCCATCGTTCTCACCCGTGACCGCAAACTCATCCACCGGCAATACACCGCTGCCCTGGCGGCTGATACGGCCATCGCGGTCCATGAGCATGGAAAGGGCGCTCTGGCCCTCGCTGACGATGTCGATACGAATCTTTTGAATGTCGGACTTGTTCATGGCCGCCATTCTAACGCGAAGCGTGCGCGGCGTCCTTGTCGGCTTGCCGACAAACGGCCGACGATCGTCACCCACAGTCCCTGCCTTGCGCCAGCCGCAATTGTGAATAAGCTATAAATTCAAAGAGTTGCCTTTAACCCTACCAGTGGCACTGTTTTTGCTGAGTGCTTTCTATCAGCAACGAACAGAAGGGTTAAACAACGTGATTATCAAGCAATACGAAGAGGCCGGTTACCTGCTCAACATCGCTTTCGCCGAGGCGTCCAGCAACGCCGGTTACGCCGGTTTCCGCGGCCGCCTGGCCCTGGTCGACGGTGAGATCGCCGACGATTCGGGCAACCGCAAGCCGCCGCACAAGGTTATGGAGCACACCGTGCTGCTCTCCAAGGACGACACGCTGGCCCTGGCCGCCGGCTCGCTGGACAAGCTGGAGTACCTGAACGACTTCGTCACCAAGTACAAGGACGCCCTCTCCGCCGAGACCCAGGCCATTATGTACGTGGTCGACCTCACCGAGCCGCTTCAGGTGGAACTGGAAGGCGTCACCTTCGCCCTCATTCCGATGCAGGAGGGGCTGACCTGGAACGAGCTGATGGACGAGGCTGGCCTGGACAAGAGCGACCTGAAGAAGATGTCCGGTGCCGACAAGGTCTATGCCGTGTGGGACGACCTCAAGGGCTTCAAGGCCAAGGGTGCCCTGGTCTCCATGGATGAGGCGCTGACTAAGACCGATCCGGAGCGCACTCGCATCGAGCGCGGCGCG
>JBFFRO010000237.1:0-3363 GCA_041572995.1 Thiohalomonadaceae bacterium | reverse complement strand
TACCATGTCGGCGAGCAGGCGGTAGCCGCCGCCATCGGCGGCGTGGAAGCGCGCCGGGTTGGCGTTGGCGAAGGCGCCGATGAGCGAGCGCACGCGGTTGGGGTTGCTCAAAAGAAAATCCGGATGCTCGCGCAGCGCCTGCACTCTCTCCAGGGTATCGGGCATGCCGGAGCTGGCCTGCACGCTGAACCACTTGTCCAGCACCAGCATGTCGTGGCGCCAGCTGTCGTAAAAGGCCTCCAGCGCAGCCTCGGCCCCCGCATGACCGTTGTCCACCAGCGCGGTCAGGGCGGCCAGGGCATCACTCATGTTGTGCGCCTCGGCAAACTGCGCCTCGGCCAGCTGGCCGCCGTCGACCAGCGACAGGTAGCCAAGGCAGCTGTTGCGCAGGCGGCGACGGGCCATGGCCGCGGCATCGGTGGTGTAAGGTCCGTTGTCGGCCAGGGCGTGGTAGCGCGCCTGCAGTTCGTCATGGAAACGCTCGGCCAAGGCGCGGCGCAGGAAGCGGCGCACGGCGTGGATCGCCTGCGGGTCAGCGGGAGACTCGAAGGAGGCGATATACCCCTCGTCCGGCAGGCTCAGCGCCTCGGCGGCCAGCGCCGGGTCCAGCGACGCATCGCCCAGGGTGCGACCGAAGGCCTCGGCCAGCCCCCCATCCAGGGACCACTCGCGTCCCTCGCGGGCATCCAGGAGCAAGCGCTGGATCACCCGCAGCGCCAGTTGCTGACCCGCCTCCCAGCGGTTGAAGGAGTCGCTCTCGTGGCCCATGAGGAAGGCCAGCTCGTCATCCGAATAATCGTGCTCGAGGATCACCGGCGCGGAGAAGCCGCGCAGCAGCGAGGGCACCGGCTCGGCCGGGATATCCTCGAAAACGAAGGCCTGCTCCGCCTCGACAAAATCCAGCACCCGCTCACTGCCAGCGGCGGCGGACTCATCGACCAGGCGTAGCGGCAACTCCTGCCCCTGCGCATCGAGCAGGGCCAGCTTCAGCGGGATGTGCAGCGGTGACTTTTCCGCCTGGTCGGCGGTGGCCGGGGTGTGCTGTTTCAGGTGAAGCGTATAGCGCTTGTTTTCCGCGTCGTATTCGCGCCGCATCGAAATACGCGGGGTGCCGGACTGGGCATACCAGCGGCGAAAGTGGGAAAGGTCGGCGCCGTTGGCCGCCTCCATGGCATCGACGAAATCATCGCAGGTGACCGCGCCGCCGTCGTGACGTTCGAAGTAGAGGTCCGAGCCCTTGCGAAAACTCGCCTCCCCGAGCAGGGTGTGCAACATGCGCACCACCTCGGCGCCCTTCTCGTAGACGGTCAAGGTGTAGAAGTTGTTGATCTCCACATAAGCGTCGGGGCGCACCGGGTGAGCCATGGGCCCGGCATCCTCCGGGAACTGGTGGGCGCGCAGCATGCGCACATCGTCGATGCGCTTGACCGCGCTTGAGGTCATATCGGCGGTGAACTGCTGGTCGCGCAGGACGGTAAAGCCCTCCTTCAGCGACAGCTGGAACCAGTCGCGGCAGGTGACGCGATTGCCGGACCAGTTATGAAAATACTCGTGGCCGATCACCCCCTCGATATTGACGAAGTCGGTGTCGGTGGCGCTCTCGGGGCGTGCCAGCACGAACTTGGAGTTAAAGACGTTCAGCCCCTTGTTCTCCATCGCCCCCATGTTGAAATCGTCCACCGCCACGACCATGTAGAGCTCCAGGTCGTACTCACGGCCGTACTTCTCCTCATCCCACCGCATCGCCCGCTTCAGCGACTCGACGGCATGTTCGCACTTGTTCTCGTTGCCGTGCTGCACGTAGAACTCAATGGCCACCTCGCGGCCGGACATGGTGGTGAAGCGATCGCGCACGCAGGCCAGGTCGCCGGCCACCAGGGCAAAGAGGTAGCAGGGCTTGGGGAAGGGGTCGTGCCAGACGGCATAGTGTTTTCCGTCGTCGAGCTCACCGGTTTCAATGCGGTTGCCGTTGCTCAGCAGCTGCGGGAGTTTCTTTTTGTCACCGACGATGGTGGTGGTAAAGACACTGAGCACATCGGGGCGGTCGGGGAAATAGGTGATACGACGAAAGCCCTCCGCCTCGCACTGGGTGCAGAAGTTACCGCTGGAGACATAGAGCCCCTCCAGCGCGGTGTTGGCGATCGGCTCGCAGGCGCTGGTGATGGTCAGCTCGCAGGCCGGCGGCAGCTCCAGGCTCAGCGACTCATCATCCAGACGGTATTCGTCGCTCTGCAGCAGCCGTCCATCCACCGCCACCGAGAGCAGTTCCAGGTCGTGACCGTCGAGGCGAATGCGGCGCTCATCGCCGCGGGCGCGCAGCCGTAGCGTGGAGGTAACCACGGTGCGGTCCTCGTTCAGCTCGAAGCGTAGCGCCACCGACTCGAGGACGTGGCTGTAAGGGGTGTAATCCTTGCGGTAGATCGTTTGCGGTGTGTTCTGGTTCATGCAGTGATCGTGGCGGCTATCGCCGTCAGGATCAAGCGCACTCAGCCGCCGATGGCCTGCACCCTGAAGCTCGCCCCGCAGTTGGAGACCGCGTCATTGACCGCCCCCGCCTGCAACAGCTCGGCCAGCGAACGGTCCTGCAGCAGCAGCGGCAAGTTCATGTAGATATCGGTGAGCATCCCCTCGCGGTTGCAGATCAGCTTCATGCGCCGGTGTGCACCCTCGCCGAAGAGCTCATCCGCCGCGGCATTGAAGTCGGCAATCGCCACCGTAGCGCCCACATGGGCATGCATAAAGGGCCCCATGCCGGCGTTGTTAAAGTCCTGCACCAGGTCGATGGCCTCGCCGAAGTAACCGTTCGCATCCCAGCCGGTCTGGCAGGTGCCGTGCTTGTACCACTCGTGACGCTGCAAGCAGGAGCCGGCCGCCTCGCTGGGCATCACCACCCCCAGCTCGCGCCGGGTATCCGCGTTCAGGGCCAGCGGCGGGTAGTTGCAGAAACTGCCACCGACCTTCTGCTGCTGGCCACAGAAGCCGTAGCTGGTCCCGCAGGCACTCTTGTTGGGCCACAGTCCGTGCAGGGTGAAGTTGCCCGCCTGGTAGCTGCTGGGATTGTGCACGCCGCACTCCGGCTTGCCCTGGTGGGTGGCACAGAAGGCCGGCTGCCAGCTGACGGCAAAGACATAGGCGTCAGCCTCCCCGGCGGTGTTGCAAGCGCCAGTCTTGGGCGAACCAGACGCAGCGCCAGTCTGAATCTGCCCCCGGCCACAGCCCATCGACACCCAGCGCTGGCTGGGACTGGCAGAGTCGAGTCGCAGCTGTACCCAGTCGGGGTTATCGGCGCGGTTAACCGCCAGCACCGGGTAGCTCTTTCCGGCGACGACCGCCGCGTGGTCCGGGTTGCTGCGCTTGTTCTTG
>JBFFRO010000236.1:0-3364 GCA_041572995.1 Thiohalomonadaceae bacterium | reverse complement strand
GCCTCGCGGGCGGTGCCGGCGTTGCCGGGAACAACGTACACCTTCTCCACATCGGGCGACTGCGCCGCCTTCCAGGCCAGGGCGTGCTCGCGCCCGCCGCTGCCGATGACCATAACCTTCATGGGAACTCCTGGGATTCTGAGCTTGTATGGGGCGGCCATTCTACCGCAAACGACCACCACCCGGGACAAGTTGGTCTTATGCGTGAGTTCCAGCCAACACTCCCACCGGCAACGGTGGGGGCGTTTTCTTTTGCTATCATGGGCCAAACCCCCAATACGCAGGACCTCGTTATGAAACCGCAACTGATCAGTTTCAAGCTCTGCCCCTTCGTACAGCGCTCGGTCATCGTGCTCAAGCACAAGGGCATCGACTTCGACATCGACTACATCGATATCAACGACCCGCCCGAGTGGTTTAAAGAGCTCTCGCCGCTGGGCAAGGTGCCGGTGCTCAAGGTGGGCGATACGGTACTGTTCGAGTCGGCGGTAATCATGGAGTATCTGGATGAGGTCAATCCGCCCTCCCTGCACCCGACCGACCCGCTGCAAAAGGCACAGAATCGCGCCTGGGTGGAATTCGCCTCGGAGCAGTTCTTTGCCCAGCACCGCATGCTCAGTGCCGGTAACGAGGAGGCCTTCAACAAAGAGCGAGAGGCGCTGCGCAGGGCGCTATCGCGCCTGGAAGGGGTGGTGGTCGGTCCCTTCTTCAACGGCGAGGCCTTCAGCCTTGCGGACTGTGCCTACGCGCCGCTGTTCATGCGCCTGCAGCTGCTGAGGGAGAACGCCGGTGTCGACCTGCTGGAGGGGCTGCCGCGGCTGGCCGCCTGGTCGGAGCAGTTGCTTGCCTGCGGCCCGGTACAGGAGTCAGTCGTACCCGAACTGCCGCAACTCTACCGCGGCATGATCGACAGACTCGGCGGCTACGCCTCCGGCCTGCTTACGGAGTAAATATGCCGTTCAGGCAATAAAAAGGCGGTCTAGTGACCGCCTTTTTATTGCCGCAAGCCCGGGGCTATACCTCCAGACCACCAAAACGTCGCGCCACCTTCTGCTTCTGCCAGCGCACGCCGAGATAGACACCCAGGGCAAACAACGCCAGCAGCAACGCGACGTAGGCAATGCGCACCGTCTTACGCCGGCTGGCCGAGTCCTCATCGTAGAACTCGCTCAGCTGCTCATGCAGGTTGGAGTTCTCCTTGAGCATGCTGCCGAGACGCGCCTGCAGCTTGTCGTTCTCCTCGGTGGTGTGGATGGACTCGGCACGCAGTTCATCCAGCTCATTCTGTACCCGCTCGAACTCCGCCTTCATCCGCGCCAGGCGCTCACGTGCCGGCGGCTCGCTGACCAGGTAGACCTTGTTGACCCAGCCCTCCTTGCCCTCCTCGGTACGCACCTTCACATAGCCACCGCGGCGCTCCAGCACCTCCAGTGCGGTGCCGGTGGTCACCACCGCCAGTGGTGACTCGGCAGAGTTGGGCTTGCTGCGCACGCCGACACGCAGCATGTCGTTGACATAGAGGGTGTCGGCGTAGGCCGGCAGCGCCGTCAGCAACATGGCTAAGCAGAGGAAAAGATCTCTTGTTACTCGCATTCCGACTCTAATTCCCTAGATTCCGCGTGGCCCCATCATAACAGCCCAACTGCACCTATTCATCCGCCGGCCACAACAGGCCATCGCGCTCATCCAGCGACACCGCCATCAATCCCTGTCCGCGACAGGGACCGTAAAGACAGGCTCCGGTGGTAATGGAAAACAACGCACCGTGCATGCTGCACTGGATATGGCGCCCCTCGCTATCGAGGAATACACCGGGACTCCAGTTCAACTCCACCCCGGCGTGCGGGCAGCTGTTGCGATAGGCAAAGAGCCGCCCCGCGTGACGCACGGCGAAGCAGGGAATGGTTCGCCCGTAGCGCTCGATGCTGAATTCCAGGCACTGCCCCTCGGCCAGGCTTGATGGGTCGATCCCTGAGTTCACACCACGCCACCAAGCAGGCCAAACCAGAGCGGTAGGGTGATGATCGCCAGGGCGGTGCTCAGGGTCACTGCCAGGGAGTAGAGCGCGGTATCCAGAGCGTAGCGATCACAAAGCACGATGCCCAGTACCATACTCGGCATCGCCGCCTCGAGGACCACCGCCTGCAGTGTCCAGCCCTGCAGCCCCAACATCGAGCCCAGCCCCCAGACCAGTGCCGGGGTGATCAGCAGTTGCAGCAGCAGCACCGGCACCAGCATGGGCAGTCGACGCCAGCCCCCCTCGGGCCAGCGCAGGCCCAGGCCGATGGCGAAGAGCATTAGCGGTACCACCCCGGCGGCCAGCATATCCAGCAGACCACCGGCGATGGAGGGCAGCGGTACGCCGCCGATATTCAGGGTAACCCCGGCCAGCGCAGCCCATAGCGGCGGCACCCGAAGCAGTGCCTTGAAGGGACTACCCAGTGCACCATTGCCATAGTGGGCAGCGACCATGATGCCGACGCTCAGCAGCAACGGCGTGCAGGCGAAGAGATCGTATTGCACAGCGATACTGCGCGCCTGGGCACCAAACACCGCCTCCAGCACCGGCAGGCCAAGATAGGTGGCATTGGGAAAGGCCGCGGCCAGCAGCAGAGCACCGAATAGCGGTGCGGCCGGCGGACGCAGACGATAGATGAGCCAGGCCCCACCCATGCCGATGGCCACACCCGTGGCAGCGGCGAACGCAACCCTCAGCGAGTCCAGGCTCAGCGGTGCGCGCCATAGCACTACCAGCACCAACGAGGGCAGCAGCAGCACATAGACCAGGGTGGTGAGGCTTAGACGCAGAGTGTCGGCATCCAGTCCCTGGGGGCGGTAACGGCGCCAGCCCAGGCCAGCGATGATCAGCGCCGCCGACTGCAGGATCACTTCATACATGGAGTGCTAGCCACCCAGGTGCATGAGTAGGCGCCGGCGCCCCGTGGCATGGCGGTGCTCCCACAGGTAGATCCCCTGCCAGGTGCCCAGGGCCAGGCGTCCATCGATAATCGGGATGGAGAGCGAACAGGCGGTCAGCGATGCCTTGATATGCGCGGGCATGTCATCCGGTCCCTCCAGGGTATGGGTATAGAGCGGGTCATTCTCCGGTACCAGGCGATTGAGCCACGCCTCCAGGTCACGTCGTGCCGAGGGGTCGGCGTTCTCCTGTATGGTCAGGCTGGCCGAGGTATGTTGAATAAACAGGGTACACAGCCCCTCCTCCAGGCCTGCTGACTGCACCTCTGCGCGTACCGCGGCGCTCACCTCGTGCAGGCCCTGACCACGAACATCAATGCTCAATTCTCGTACCAAAGTGACTCCCCCCGGCGCTAGACGACGACCTTATTCGCGGGAATATTAGCAT
>JBFFRO010000235.1:0-3364 GCA_041572995.1 Thiohalomonadaceae bacterium | reverse complement strand
CCGAGAAGGGCATCAAGGTGATCGAGGTTTCCGATTACACCGGCTTCCCGGAGATGATGGATGGCCGCGTAAAAACCCTGCACCCGAAGATCCACGGTGGCATTCTCGGCCGTCGCGGTACCGATGATGCGGTGATGGACGCACACGGCATCGGCGGCATCGACATGGTGGTGGTCAACCTCTACCCCTTCGAGCAGACCGTGGCCCGCCCCGACTGCACCCTGGAAGAGGCGATCGAGAACATAGACATCGGCGGCCCAACCATGATCCGCGCCGCCGCCAAGAACCATAAGGATGTCACCATCATCGTCGACGCCGACGACTACGCCCGCGTGCTTGAGGAGATGAAAGCCAATGGCGGCGCCACCACCCTGGCCACCCGCTTCGACCTGATGGTCAAGACCTACGAGCACACCGCCCGCTACGACGGCATGATCGCCAACCACTTCGGCGCCCTGGTGGAGAACGGCATGGAGGGCGAGAAAAGCGACTTCCCGCGCACCTATAACAGCCAGTTCCTGAAGAAGCAGGAGATGCGCTACGGCGAGAACCCGCACCAGAAGGCGGCCTTCTACGTCGAGCACGCGCCGGAGCCCGGCTCGGTGGCCACCGCCCAGCAGCTGCAGGGCAAGGAGCTGAGCTACAACAACATCGCCGACACCGATGCCGCACTGGAGTGCGTCAAGCAGTTCGGCGACCAGCCCGCCTGCGTCATCGTCAAGCATGCCAACCCCTGCGGCGTCTCCGTCGGCCACAGCCTGATGGAGGCCTACGACCGCGCCTACACCACCGACCCTGAATCGGCCTTCGGCGGCATCATCGCCTTTAACCGCGAGCTGGACGGCGAGACCGCCAGGGCCATCGTCGAGCGTCAGTTCGTCGAGGTGATCATCGCCCCGGTGGTCAGCGACGAGGCGGTTGCCGCCGTCGCCGAGAAGAAGAATGTGCGCCTGCTGGCCTGCGGCGACTGGCCGATGCAGATGGTGCAGGTGCAGGACCTGAAGCGCGTCAACGGCGGCCTGCTGGTGCAGGACCGCGACATGGGTATGGTCGACCACACCGAGCTGAAGGTGGTCTCCAAGCGCGTACCCAGCGAGGAGGAGATGCGCGACCTGCTGTTCGCCTGGAAGGTGGCCAAGTTCGTCAAATCCAACGCCATCGTCTACACCAAGGACGGCCAGACCATCGGCGTCGGCGCCGGGCAGATGAGCCGCGTCAACTCCGCGCGCATCGCCGCCATCAAGGCCGAACACGCCGGCCTTGAGGTACGCGGCTCGGTGATGGCCTCGGACGCCTTCTTCCCCTTCCGCGACGGCATCGACAACGCCGCCGAGGCCGGCATCGCCGCAGTGATCCAGCCCGGCGGTTCGATGCGTGACGAGGAGGTGATCGCCGCCGCCGACGAGCACGGCATGGCCATGGTCTTTACCGGCATGCGCCACTTCCGCCACTAAGGCTCAACGCCTTGGGCACAAAAAAAGGCCGCATATGCGGCCTTTTTTTCGTCTGCCGTATGTGGCTAGTCGCAACGCCTCGTCGGCCCCTCTGCGTGCTTGGTGATCACAAAGCGATCCGCCACCTTGCCCGCATCGTCGATAAAGCGGCCGGTCAGTTGCGCCCCCTGGATATCCACCAGCAACGAGCCGCGCTTTTTCAGGCCAACGGCATTGGCCGGGTGGTTGAGGGGACCGTGGTCGAGCTTGGCCGATGAGCCGACCACCGCGTAGAGGGTGCCGTCCTCGCCCTTCACATAGGGCGATTCACCATCAACGACCATCCCCGGCTCGAAGCTAGCGGAGTCGCCATAGTGGCAGGCGATGAGGTGGCTGCGCTCGTACATATGGCTGTGGCCGCTGAGCACCAGATCGACGCCGTGGCGCTCGATGATGGGCAGGATGTTCTCGCGCACCTCGACCATGCGCCCCCAGCTATCGCGCCAGCTATCGGAGTCGTGACTGCCCTTGGTGTAGGGGGGGTGGTGGATGGCGACGATGCTCCAGCGCTGCGTGTTGGCGGCCAGGTCGCGCTCCAGCCATTGGGCCATCTCGCCGGTGGCGGAGAGCGATTCGCTCTGGCTGTCGAGGAAGATAAGGTGCAGTGGGCCGTGGTCGATGCTGTAGTAGTGCTCGCTGCCGGAGGGCTCGCCACCCAGCTCGCCGGCGGTGGGGAAGTCGAACAGCTCGAAGAAGGCACGCCGGCGGTCGTCATGATTGCCGTAGCTGGGCCAGTAGGCGTTATTCGCCAGCAGCTCGCGGTAGGGGCTAAAGAGATGCTTCTCGAACTGGGCGTTGGAGCCGGAGCGGTAGGCGTTGTCGCCAGTGGTCATCCACAGGTCGAACAGCGGCCGCCCCGGCCGGCGCCGCTTATCCATCCACCCCAGCGCCGCATCGCGCGCCTTCAGCGCCGCAGCGGTGGCGTAACCGGGATCGCCCTGTATCCACAAGCGCAGCGGCACATCGACACCGGCCTCCGGGGCAGTGGTGAAGTGGCCGCTCATCGTGCCGATGGCGTAGTAGTAGCGAGTGGCCGGCTCGAGACCGCTAAGCGTGACAGCGTGGCGGCTCACCGGCTCACTCTCCTCAAGAGTCCACTCCAGGGCCTCGGGGGCAAAGCCGAAGCGCAACTCGCCGCGCTCGGGCTCCTCGCTCTGCCAGCGGATGGTGACCCGGTCGGAGCCAAGCATCTGCAGGTAGGGGGCACGCGCGCCGACAATGCGACTCTCCCAGGCCACCTGCACCTGGCGGCCCACCGCCAGTACCACGAGTAACACGACAAAGCCCACACCGATGCGTCGCAGCCAGAGTTTCACTCTCAACACCCTCTCCTCTTGTCCCCGGGAACCGCCACAACGACGGCCGGTCATAGGGTCAACAGTCATTATGATGTCCCATGATACAATTCGTCTGCAGTTACGTCGCGTATCCCCAAACAGAAACAAGGTCTTAGCGTAAGTTCATGGACAAACTCCCCCGCCTGTTCCGCCTATGCGGCGTACTCGTTCTGCTCTACCTGGTCGTCTTCAGCGCCATGCGCCTGGGCTTCTGGCTGGCCTTCGCTAACCCCCACGACCCGATCGGCGGGGGCGACCTGGCTCAGGCCTTCTACGTGGGCATGAAGTTCGACCTGCGCCTGGCCCTGCTGCTGATGCTACCGCCCCTGCTGCTGGCCTGGTTGCGGCCGCTGGACCCGTTCCGCTCACGAGTCGCCCACTACCTCTGGATCAGCTATTTCAGCCTCAGCGGCCTGGGCGTACTGCTCTTCTACTTCCTCGATTTCGGCCACTTCGCCTATTTGAAGATCCGCACCGACGTCAACGTGCTGCGCTTCCTCGACAACTTCGCCACCTCGGCGCAAATGATGTGGG
>JBFFRO010000234.1:0-3371 GCA_041572995.1 Thiohalomonadaceae bacterium | reverse complement strand
GCCCGGGAGTGCTCAGACACATAAGGCTGGGGCAGTGAAGGCGCATATTATCCATGACTGCGTTGCCCCTTGGCTAATGAATATGAATATTATTATATTCCCAATAAGAATGTAGTTTTGCCGGTGAACGGTGTGAGGCAAGTGTTATGATGCGAGCCGTCTGTATCAAAGTTTAGGAGAGAGCGGCATGCCCATCTACGAGTATCAGTGCCAGGCCTGTGGCCACAGCTTTGAGAATCTGCAGAAGATTAGCGAGCCGGCCCCCGCGGAGTGCCCCCAGTGCCATGCCACTGGGCAGTTGAAGAAGCTTATCTCCGCCGCTGGCTTTACCACCCGGGGGGCGAGTATCGATAACGCCCCGGCCTGTGCCAGCGGTGCCTGCGGGGCCTCGTGCCAGAGTAAATAGCCGTTGTTTGCCCGCTAGGGTATTCGAAATTTCAGTAGGTAGCGGGAGGGGAGCGCATGAAGGTTAAGATGGACGTTAAGGATTTGGGCTGGTGGTTCTGGGTCGTCACGCTGGTGGCCTTTGTCGCCGGTTTTGCCGGTTATCGCGAGGGTTTCTATCTGGCCATCGGCGTTAGCGCCTTCCAGATTCTCTACTTTGCTGTGCGTCGAGGTCTCTTCGCCTTTATCACCCAGGTGCGCATGGTCTATTTCATTTTCACTCTCATCGGCCTGCTGGATCCGACCCTGCTCTGGTTCGGCCTAATGGCCGTCAGCACGATGATGGTGATCGTCTTTGATCGTTGCGTCATTGCCCGTGTGCTCGTGCATGCCCCCTGGAACAAGGGTGTGAAGCTGAGCTGATACCCTGCCTGAGCCTCTCCAGAGGAGCCTCGGTCACTGAATACCGGTCCAGGGACCGATCCGCTATAATGCCCGGTCCGGCCGCGGGGGTATCCCGAACAGCCGGGCCGTAACCATATTAAGCATCAGGGCAGATATTTCGATGAACACACAGAGTGAGCGTTCGCCTCGGGTCGGCGTCATCATGGGCTCCACCTCCGACTGGGAGACGATGCAACATGCCGCCGAGACTCTGGAGAGTCTCGGCGTAGCGCACGAGGTCGAGGTGGTCTCGGCCCACCGCACTCCCGACAAGCTCTTCAGCTACGCGCAGAGCGCCGCCGAGCGCGGTCTGGAGGTGATCATCGCCGGTGCCGGTGGCGCTGCCCATCTGCCCGGCATGGTGGCGGCCAAGACCGCGGTACCGGTGCTGGGCGTACCGGTGCAGTCCAAGGCCCTTAACGGCATGGACTCGCTGCTCTCCATCGTGCAGATGCCCGCCGGCATCCCCGTCGGCACCCTCGCCATCGGCCGTGCCGGGGCGGTCAACGCGGCGCTGCTGGCCGCCGCCATCGTCGGTAATCATGACGCCCAGGTGCGTCAGGCCCTGGACGAGTTCCGCGCCAAGCAGACCGAGGCGGTGCTGGCCACCCCCGATCCGAGGAACCCCGCATGATCGTAGGCATCGTCGGCGGTGGTCAGCTGGCGAGGATGATGGCGCTGGCGGGGATCCCCCTGGGCATGCGCTTCATCTTCCTCGACCCGGCCGAGGATGCCTGTGCCGCGGCACTGGGTGAACACCTCTGCGGTGACTATGATGATGAGGCGCTGCTGGGCATCATGGCCGAGAAGGCCGATGTGGTGACCTACGAGTTCGAGAACGTGCCGGCCTCGGCCATTGCCTTCCTGGCGAAGAAGATCGATGTCTATCCTTCGGACAGGGCCCTGGCCACCGCCCGCGACCGCCTGAACGAGAAGAGCCTGTTCAAGGAGCTGGGTATCGCTACCGTGCCGTTCGCCACCGTCGACTCTCTGCAGGAGCTGCAGCAGGCGGTGGCCGAGATCGGTCTGCCCGCCATTCTCAAGACCCGCACCCTCGGCTACGACGGCAAGGGTCAGGCGCTGATGCGCAGCGAGGAGGATGTGAGCCGGGCCTGGGACGAGCTGGGCGGCGTGCCCCTCATCCTCGAGGGCTTTGCCAGCTTCCAGCGTGAAATCTCCATCATCAGCGTGCGCGGCCGTGACGGTGAGATCCGCTTCTACCCGCTCTCCGAAAACCACCACCGCGACGGTATTCTGCACACCGCCGACAGCCTGCCGAACGACCCGAAACAGGCGCAGGCGGAGGGCTACGCCAGGCGCATCCTCGAGGCGCTGGACTATGTAGGGGTGATGGCGCTGGAGCTGTTTGACGGCGGCGATGAGCTGCTGGCCAACGAGATGGCCCCGCGTGTGCACAACTCCGGCCACTGGAGTATCGAGGCGGCCGAGACCAGCCAGTTCGAGAACCATATCCGTGCCGTGGCCGGGCTGCCGCTGGGCAGTACCGCGGCCAAGGGCTATGCGCGTATGGTCAACTTTATCGGTGATGTCCCGCCGGCTGAGGAGGTGCTCGCCGTGAGCGGCGCCCATCTGCACGACTACGATAAAGAGCCGAAGCCCGGACGCAAGGTGGGGCACGTCACCTACTGGGCCGAGAGCGAGGCCGAGGCCCGGGCGCTCTCCGGCCTGGAGTAAGTTGGGCTTCTTTCTCTAGATGACCCGGTTACGCCCCTGGTCCTTGGCTGTATAGAGGGCGTCATCGGCGCGCTTGAGCACACTCTCGAAGTGGGCGTCGTCCTTATCAAAGGCGCTGCAGCCGATACTGACCGTAACGTGCACCTCATCGCCGTTGAAGTGGTAGCTAGCCTGCGCCACGGATTCTCTTAGTCGCCCGGCGATCTGCCTGGCGTTATCCAGCGGGGTGTGCGGCATCAGCGCGACAAACTCCTCACCGCCAAAGCGCGCGAATATGTCCACATCACGCAGCTGCGATATGCAGGCGGCCACACTACCGATCAGAACCTCGTCGCCGGCGGCATGGCCGTAGCGGTCGTTGATCTGTTTGAAGTGATCCAGATCCAGCATTAGTACGGAGATAGGTTCGCCATAGCGGCGGAACTCATTGAAACGCTCCTCCAGTTCGATCATCAGGCGTCGGCGATTGCAGGCACCGGTGAGCACATCGTGCTCGCTGAGTTGGCGTAGCTCCTCCTCTAGCTGGTGCCTTTGGGTGATGTTGCGCGCCGTCCAGACCACGGCGCGCTCGCCGTTGGCCTCGAAGGGTAGGGGGTAGATACGTCCCTCGAACCAGATCTCACCGCTGGGTCCCTTAGCTCCCTCCAGCCCTTCCACGTCATTGCCCGCCAGGCCGTACTCGACGGTACACAGGTGCCCCTCGCGCAGTGAGTCGGCGATCTGCTGCATGATCCAGTCGGCCTTGTCAGTGGGCAGTACGTCGTAGAGGGATTTGCCCACCAGTCCCGAACCATCGTGGTAAAAACGCGGGTCTTCACCGCCGTAGACACCGGCGTAGCAGCCGCTCT
>JBFFRO010000233.1:0-3378 GCA_041572995.1 Thiohalomonadaceae bacterium | reverse complement strand
TGCAGGCTCTCCCCGTTCGCATCGAGCAGCGGCGCCACCACCGGGATCTCCGCCTCGACCAGCTCGGCGGCGAAGGCGTGCTCCTCGCGGATCTGCGCCTCGCTCCAGCGCCCCGGACGGTAGAACTTGGCGACGATAAAGCCGCCCTCGGCCAGCCCCAGCTGGTAGACCCGATTCTCGTAGCTATTGAGCGCCAGCAGCCGCCCGTCGACGGCGAAACCCGCCCCCTCCACCGCATCGAGCAGGGTGTCGGGGGTGAGGGCATCGTAGGGATGGGCTTGATCGGCGGCCTGACTGTCCACAGTTCTCTCTTAACATCTGATAGATTAGGCGGCCATCTTACACCGCCGATACACTGAACCGAGCCTTGCCATGCCCAATCCCCTGCTGGAGATGAACGGCCTACCGCCGTTTACCGAGATCGCCCCCGAACACGTGGAGGCGGCGGTCGATGCCGTCCTCGCCGACAACCGCACCGCCGTTGATGCGCTGCTGCAGGGCGGCGGCCCCTACAGCTGGCACAATCTGATGGCGCCGCTGGAGGCGCTGGATGACCGCCTGGAGCAGGTCTTCTCGCCGGTCTCGCACATGAACTCGGTGGTCAACAGCGAGGCGCTGCGCGAGGCCTACAACGCCTGCCTGCCCAAGCTCAGCGAGTACGCCACCGAGATGGGCCAGAACGCGGCCCTCTACCAGGCGGTGCGCTCGATTCACGAGGGGCCGGAGTACACCCGCCTGGATGCGGCCCAGCGCAAGGTGATCGACAACACCCTGCGCGACTTCCAGCTCTCCGGCATCGCCCTGGAGAGCGCCGATCAGGCCCGCTTCAAAGAGTTGCAGCAGCAGCTCTCCCAGCTCACCAGCCGCTTCAGCGACAACCTGCTCGATGCCACCAACGCCTGGAAAAAGTCCATTGCCGACGAGGCCCTGCTCGCCGGCATCCCTGACTCCAGCAAGGGGCTGATGCGCCAGGCCGCGGAACGCGATGGACAGGAGGGGTGGCTGCTCACCCTGGAGTTCCCCAACTACTACGCGGTGATGAGCTATGCCGGAGACCGAGCCCTGCGCGAGGAGGTTTACCAGGCCTATGCCACCCGCGCCTCCGACCAGGGACCGCACGCGGGGCAGTGGGACAACTCCGAGGTAATGGAGGCGATCCTCAAGACCCGCCACGAGCTCGCCCAGCTGCTCGGCTACCGCAACTACGCCGAGCGCTCGCTGGCCACCAAGATGGCCGAGGAGCCGCAGCAGGTGCTGGATTTCCTACGCGACCTGGCCAGCCGCTCCGTCGAGCTGGCGCGCGAGGAGCTCGACGAACTCAAGGCTTTTGCCGCCGAGCACGGCTGCGCCGACCTGCAGCCCTGGGATGTGGGCTACTACAGTGAGAAGCTGCGCCAGGCCCGCTACGCCATCAGCCAGGAGGAGCTCAAGCCCTACTTCCCCGAGCAGCAGGTGTTGAAGGGCCTGTTCGCCGTGGTCGAGCGTCTCTACGGCCTGCGCATCGAGGAGCGCGCCGGGGTGGCGGTGTGGCACGAGGATGTGCGCTTCTATGACATCTTCGATGGCAGCGGCGTGCTGCGTGGCGGCTTCTACCTCGATCTCTACGCCCGCCCGCACAAGCGCGGCGGCGCCTGGATGGACGAGTGCATCCGCCGCCGTCGCCTGGAGGACGGTAGCCTGCAGCTGCCGGTGGCCTATCTCACCTGCAACTTCTCCGCCCCGCTGGGCGATGCGCCAGCGCTGTTCACCCACGACGAGGTGCAGACCCTGTTCCACGAGTTTGGCCACGGCCTGCACCACATGCTCACCCGCATCGACTACGCCGGGGTCTCCGGCATTAACGGTGTGCCCTGGGATGCGGTGGAGCTGCCGAGCCAGTTCCTGGAGAACTGGTGCTGGGAGCGCGAGGCACTGGACCTCATCGCCGGCCACTACCAGAGCGGCGAGCCGCTGCCCGAGGCCCTGTTCGAGAAGATGACCGCGGCCAAGAACTTCCACACCGGCATGCAAATGGTGCGTCAGCTGGAGTTCTCCCTCTTCGACTTCCGTATCCACCTGGAGTACGACCCCACGCACGGCGGACGTATTCAGGAGGTGCTGAACCAGGTACGCGCCGAGGTGGCGGTGGTCCACCCGCCGGAGTACCACCGTTTCCAGCACGGCTTCTCGCATATCTTCGCCGGCGGCTATGGCGCCGGCTACTACAGCTACAAGTGGGCCGAGGTGCTCAGCGCCGATGCCTTCTCACGCTTCGAGGAGGAGGGAATCTTCAACCAGCAGACCGGTGCGTCCTTCCTGGAGAACATCCTGGAGATGGGCGGCGCGGCCGAGCCGATGGAGCTGTTCGTCGCCTTCCGCGGACGCAAACCCAGCATCGATGCCCTGCTGCGCCACAGCGGCATCAAGGCCGCCTAGCGCTTGCGCCCCGGGGGAAATCGCCTTACCTTGGCCTAAACCCCTGAACGGGGATAACAACAACGCAGGACAAGGAGTCCGTCGATGTACCAGCCTCTGAAAGAACCCGCATCCCTGAGCCACGTGCTCGATAACGGTTTCCGCCTCTTCGGTGCCGCCTTCACCCGTATCTGGGCGCTGGCGCTGCTGGGAGCACTGGTACCGTTCCTGCTCTTCTTCCCCATCGGCTTTTTCGGCGCCTCCTTCGGCAACCAGCTAGGGCCCGCGCTGGCCATCCTCATCATTCCGATGGCAATCCTCGCCGTGGCCATCAGCATCGGCTGTATGGGGGCGATCATCGCCCGCCTCGATGCGATAGCCCAGGGACAGGAGCTAGGCTTCGGCGCGGCACTCAAACTGGGGGTGCGGCGCAGCCCGATCCTCTTTGCCAGCCTGTTGCTCTATATGCTGGCGATAAGCCTGGGCATGCTGCTGCTGATCATCCCCGGTCTCTACCTGATGATCAGCCTGATGCTCTGCACCTACCTCATCATGGTGGAAAAGAGCGGTCCCATTGAGGCACTCAAGCGTAGCTACCGCCTGGTGCAGGGCAACTGGTGGCGCACCATGGCGGCGCTGATGGTGCCCACCGTGCTGATGATGACGGTCATGGGCCTGGCGCAGATGCTGGTGGTCATGGTCTCCATCCCCTTCGGCGAGGAGGCGGTGGCGATGACCATGCTCATCAGCCAGGGGGTCAATATCATCGTCCAGGTGATCGCCACCCCGCTCATCTACGCCATGGTCCTGGCCCTCTACTACGACCTGCGCCTACGCAAGGAGGGCGATGACCTCGAGGCGCGCATCGAGAGTATCGAAGAGGCCCCCGTGGACGAGGGCACACTACGCGCCTGAGCCGTCCCGCAGGTCCATGCTTCACCACCGACTCCTCTGGCCGCTACTGCTGGCCTCACTGCTCGGCCC
>JBFFRO010000232.1:0-3451 GCA_041572995.1 Thiohalomonadaceae bacterium | reverse complement strand
TACGGCCTGGGGGGACGCAGTGGACGCATGCTGGTGGCGCTGCTGCTGCGCATCCTCGGCCACCCGGAGATCGAGCTTGAGCTCGACTGAGGGCGATATCCCCCGCGGCCTCGCCGGGCTGGGTCTCTGGTCCTCGCTGGCGCTGCGCTTTGTCGGCCGCCACCGCCGCCGCTCACTGGCCGCCGGCCTCTTCATCCTCATCGGTTGCTCGCTGCTGGTGCTGATCCACGCCATTGCCGTGGGCGTGGACGACGCCATGGTGATCAACACCACCGCCCTGCACCACGGCGACGCCTTTATCGAAACCAGCGCCGACCCGCAGGCCCTGGCCACGCGCATGGAGAGCGACCCGGCGGTGGCCGCCGCCCTGCCCCGCCGCCGCCTCACCGCCCTGGCCGTGGGTAACGAGGGAAGCACCAGCCTCGCCCTTTACCGGGTGGATCCGGCCCGTGAGCAGGCCCATGCGGCGGTGCCGCGGAGGCTGGTCGCCGGTAAATACCCGCAAGAGGGCGACGAGCTGCTGTTGGGGCAGGGCGCCGCCGAGGCCCTGGGCATCGAAATCGGCGACACCCTGGAGCTGCTGCTGGCCGACGGCGCGCGCCTCAGCGAACTTACCCTCGTCGGCCTCTTCCACACCCATATCGAGCAGTTCGACGCCCACACCGCCTATATGCCACTCAGTGACACCAGCCGCGGCGAGGGGGAGATCGCCCTGTTCTTCCGCCAGCGTGACCATGCCAACGAGCTGGCCCGCCTCCAGCTCGAGCACGGGGCGCAGCTACGGCCCTGGCATGAGCTGCGCCCGGACCTGCTACAGCTGATCGAGATGAACGATATCTCCGTGGCACTGGTGATGCTCTTTGTCTTCATCCTGGTGGGCTTCGGCATCGGCAACCTCTTCGTGCTCACTACCCTGGAGCGCTTTCGCGAGTTCGGCATCCTCAAGGCGATGGGGGTGACCCCGGGTGAGCTGCAGCTGATGGTCTTCCTGGAGAGCCTGCTGATCGGCCTGCTGGCCACCACTGCCGGACTTCTGCTGGGCTGGGCACTGAGCGAATTGCTAGCCCTGCGCGGCATCGACTTCTCGACCATGACCTCCTCCAACCGCTACTTCGTCATGAGCGGCATGGTTCACCCGCGCACTACCACCGAGGGGCTATGGCAGCCGGGGGCGCTGGCACTGACGGTCTCGCTGGTCGCCGCATACATCCCCGCGCGCATCGCCGCCCGCCGCGCCGCCGCCCAGGTGTTGAACGCAGTATGAGCACGATGATCGAGTGCCAGGGGCTGAGCCGGTGCTATCCCGACTCCGATGCCGAGGGGCGTGGGGTGTTCGCTATCGACCTGCAGATACCCGCCGGGACGGTGACCGTGCTGGCCGGCCCCTCCGGCTCGGGCAAGTCCACCCTGCTCAATCTCATCGGCGGCCTGGAGCGTGCCGACAGCGGCTGCCTGCAGGTGGCGGGAGAGGACATCAACACTCTGGACGAGCGGGGCCTGGCCCTCTACCGCCGCCGCCAGGTCGGCTTCGTCTTCCAGGAGTACAACCTCATCCCCAGTCTCAGCGCCGCGGAGAACGTGTTCCTGCCGCTACGCCTGCTGGGTCAGCGCGATGATCAGCGGGTCGAGGCGATGCTGGAGCGGGTGGGCCTGGGTGGCCGCGGCGCGGCCATGCCCAACCAGCTCTCCGGCGGCGAACGCCAGCGCCTGGCCCTGGCCCGGGCGGTGATCCACCGGCCGGCGCTGCTGCTGGCCGACGAGCCCACCGCCGGGCTGGATGCAGCCAATGCGCTGATGCTGCTGCAGTTGCTACAGGAGCTGAACACCGAGCTCGGTGTCACCGTGCTGCTGGCCACCCACGACGCCCGCCTGATCGAGCGTATCGAACGGCGGGTGCAACTTCAGGATGGGCGTATCAACAGGGGCTAACGGTACGTGCCCCATCCCTGGTGTAGGCATATACTGTAAGGATACTCCTACAAAATTACCCCCACCCCAATGAAAAAAGCGCTCGCCAACCTCCCCCTCGCTCGTGCCCTGCTGCTCTTCTTTGCTGTGGTTCTAGCCATCACCATCCTCATCGTCGGCGGTGCCTCACGCTACTTCGAGCAACGCTCGGTGACCAACATCGCCGAGAAAGAGGCACGCAAGACCTCAGAGCTGATCTTCGAGAGCATCTACGCGGTGATGAAGCGCGGCTGGGGGCGCAAGGATATCGACGAGGTGATCGACGGTCTGAGGCGGGCCATGCCTGATAGCGAGATTGCCCTCTACCGCAGCCCCAAGGTCGCGGAACTGTTTGGTGAGAGCCCGCACATGCTAGACACCCGTGATGACGCACCGCTACGCGAGGTGGTGGCCGATGGCAACGCACGCCTCTACGAGGAGCAGACTACCCTGCGCTTTCTCTACCCGCTACGTGCCGAGGCCAAGTGCCTGGGCTGCCACGTCAATGCTGAACTCGGTGACATCAACGGTGTCATCGACATCCGCTTCCCGGTTGAGCAGCTACGGGTACCGTTACAGTTCATGCTCGACTCGGTGTTCACCGTCTTTAGCGTGATCTTTCTCATCGTTGCCGCGACAACCTACCTCATCGTCCGCCAGGTGATGATCAGGCCCATCGTTGAACTCTCTCAGCATATGCGCGAAATCGATGAGGTGGACCACCTGAGCCGCAGCCAGCACGCTTCCCACTTCGCCTTTCGCGAATTGACCCTGCTCACCGACGAGTTCCACTACCTGCTCGGGCGGGTCAGCGCCGCCCAGCACCAGCTGCAGGATCAGTCCGAACGCGACCCGCTCACCGGACTCTACAACCGCCGGCGTATGGATGAGGTCATCGATGCCGAGTTGCTGCGCAGCGAGCGCTACCGCCACTCCATGGCGCTGTTCATGCTCGACCTCAACCGCTTCAAACCCATTAACGACGAGTACGGCCACGAGGCGGGCGATGCGGTGCTGGTGGCGGTCGCCCGGGTACTGCAGGGCACCCTGCGCGATAGCGATGTGATCGCCCGCGTCGGCGGCGATGAGTTCATGGCCATCGCGCCGGAGACCGATGCCGGGGAAGCGCGCCTGCTGGCCGCGCGCCTGAGCACGGCGGTCAGCTCGCATGTCACCAGCTACCAGGGCGAGCAGCTGCAGGTGGGTATCAGCATCGGCGTGGCCATCTATCCCGAGCACGGCGATAACCGGGCATCGCTGGGCCGCCACGCCGACAGGGCGATGTACGAGGATAAGCAACTTTGGCACCGCCGTCTCGACGGCCATCAATAGCTTTCGCTATAGTGCCCCGACTATGGGATATCTCAACGACACCCTCATCCTGCTGATCGCCGCGGTGATCGTAGTACCTCTGTTCCAGTTCCTGCGACTGGGATCGGTGCTGGGCTTTCTCGCCGCCGGCGTCGCGGTAGGCCCGGCCGGGCTGGGAATGATCGGCGAGGTG
>JBFFRO010000231.1:0-3484 GCA_041572995.1 Thiohalomonadaceae bacterium | reverse complement strand
CTGCTCGTCGCACAGTGTGCGCACACCGGCTAGGTAATCATCGGCGGGGATGTGCACGCCGCCCTCGCCCTGTATCGGCTCGATGAGCACGGCGACGACATCCTTGTTGTGGCGGGCGATGTTCGCCATCGCCTCCAGGTCGTCGTAGGGGGTACGCACGAAACCCTTCACTAGCGGCTCGAAACCGGCCTGCACTTTGCGGTTGCCGGTGGCGCTGAGGGTGGCCATGGTACGACCGTGGAAACTGTTCTCGGCGACGATGACGGTGGGGCTGTCGATGCCCTTCTGGTGACCGTAAAGGCGCGCCAGTTTGATCGCCGCCTCGTTGGCCTCGGCCCCGGAGTTGGCGAAGAACACCTTCTCCATCCCGGCGCGGGTGCACAGTGCCTCGCCCAGGGCCTCCTGGTGGGGAATGCCGTAGAGGTTTGAGGTGTGCATCAGGCGCCCGGCTTGCTCGCAGACTGTGGCGGTGATGGCCGGGTGGGCGTGACCAAGGTTGCAGACGGCGATGCCGCTGAGGGCGTCGAGGTAGACCTTGCCCTCGGTGTCCCACAGGCGTGCGCCCTCGCCGCGCTCAAAGGCGACCGGCAGGCGTGCGTAGGTTGTCATCAGTGCGTTCGACATGGGCCTTTGTTCCCCAAGGTCCAAAAAAACAAACGGCGGCCCCTGAGAGGGACCGCCGGTCCGAATTAAGCCGTGAATAGTACCGGGGCTATCTATAGATGGCAACCTGCGCCAGTTAGCCCATGGGCACGTGCAAACCGTGCATGTAGCCGGTCATGCTCAGCAGCATCGGCACCGACAACACCACGTTGGTGCGTGAGGCCATCAGCGCCACGACCTTGGCCTTGGCGATCGCCTCCGGGGCGTGCTCCTTTCCGTCCAGACCGAGGATCTTTTTCTGGTTGGGCCAGATCAGCCCCCAGACGTTGAACAGCATGATGGTGCCCAGCCAGGCACCGATGCCGATCACCTCCATACCGTCGGCGAGCATAAAGGCCTTGTGGGCACCGCCGGGGGCGAGGTTTTGCAAGGCGCCGACGCCGGTCACCCAAGTGGCCACCGCTGCCCAGCGGAACCAGAGCAGGGCGCGCGGGGCGGCATACTTGTTGATGGCCGCAGGGCCCGGGCCACCGCTCTCGGCCTCGCCCAGAGCTTGGGCGACGGCCGGCACCTGTACGAAGTTGAAGTAGAAGAGCAGGCCCACCCAGGCGATGCCGACGATGACGTGTAGCCACACCTCGACCTGCAGTACGCCAAAGCCGTTGAAGCCGGCGATGAGTGCGATCAGGGCCGCGAGGATGAAGCCGCTGACGATGGTTCCGGTAATTGATTTGAGAGGATTCATGCTGGAGCTCCCTTGTTCCTTTGCAATGGTTCATCAATGACAGTGGTGCGGCCGGGGCCGCGGAATTGCCTGAAGCGTATAGTCCTTGACTATTTTAGTCAAGTATATAAGGGGATACTAATTAGCGCCGCGGAAGGCGTAGCAACATCAGTACCGTGAACAGCAGCGCAGGGATCAGCACCGGCCCCTTGTCCGCCTTCAGCATTAGGTAGTAGTGCGCCAGTACCAGGGCCGTGAGCGGGTAGATAAGCCGGTGCAGACGTTGCCAGCGTCGCCCCCCAAGCCACTGTTTGAGGCGCCGGGTCGAGGTGATCGCCAGTGCCAGCAGCGGCAGGAAGGCGCTAAAGCCCAGGGTGATGTAGGGCCGGTCGATGATGTCGGCCCATACCCCGGGCCAGTCGAAGCCGTGCTCGAAGATGAGGTAGGCCAGCAGGTGCAGCGAGGCGTAGGCGAAGGCTGCCAGCCCCAGGGTCTTGCGGATCGCCAGGGCGCCGTTCCAGCCTAGCCAACGGCGCAGGGGTGTACAGCTGAGGGTAGCCAGCAGCAGGTAGAGGCCCCAGTTGCCCAGCTCCCGTATCAGCGCTTCCGCAGGGTTGGCCCCCAGCCGATCGGCGAAGCTGGCCCAGACCAGCCAGGCCAGCGGCAGCAGGCAGAGAGCGAGTGTGATGTGCTTGAGCTGTCGGCTCGACACGCTTAGTACAATTTTTTCGGGTCCATGCCCGCGTAGAGGTGGGCCACCTGCTCGGCATAGCCGTTGAAGGGCAGGGTCTCGCGCTTGCGCCACTCGCCGATGCGCCGCTCACGTGCCTGGCTCCAGCGTGGGTGGTCTACGGCTGGATTGACGTTGGCGTAGAAGCCGTACTCGCGCGGGTTGAGGCGCGACCAGGTGGTGGGCGGCTGCTTCTCGCTAAGAGTGATGCGAACGATGGACTTAATGCTCTTGAAGCCGTACTTCCATGGCACCACTAGGCGCAGCGGCGCGCCGTTCTGATTCGGCAGTTCGTGCCCGTAGAGACCAACGGCGAGCAGGGTGAGGGGGTTCATCGCCTCAGCGATGGTCAGTCCCTCCACGTAGGGCCAGGGGAGCAGAGAGGTTTTCTGTGCTGGCATCTGCTCAGGGTCGTGCAGGGTTTCGAAGGCGACGTATTTGGCCCTTGAGTTGGGGTTGACCGATTTGAGCAGGTCGGCCAGTGGAAAGCCCACCCAGGGGATCACCATGGACCAGGCCTCCACACAGCGCAGACGGTAGATGCGTTCCTCCAGCGTGCGCCCCTTGAGGATATCCTCAAGGGCGATTTTCCCCGGTTTATCCACCTCACCGTCGATCACCACCGACCAGGGCTCGGTACGCAGGGTGTGGGCGTGGCGCGCCGGATCGGTTTTACCTGCGCCAAATTCGTAGAAGTTGCAGTAGCCGGTGACATCATCGTAGTCGGTGAGCGCCTCATCGCTGCTGAAGGGGCTCTTTGTCAGCGAAGCAAAAGAGCGTCCCTGGCGCGCACTGGCCTCACGCTCCATGCCGCCCAGGCCGGGGAGCAGCAGGCCACCTGCCAGCCCCAGCCCGAGCAGGCCTGCACCGGTGATAAAACGCCGGCGCTGTCGGTAGATACGCTCATCGGTGATGTCAGAGGCCGGGATGTCACTGGGGCGTTTAATCAGCATGGTCTCTCTCCACTAAGCGCCGCCGCAGCCAGTAGTCGATGCTCAGGTAACGTCCTGCACCGGTAAAGAAGAGTGTCAGCAGCATAATGAAATAGGTGGCAGCAAACTCGATGCCGTTGTTTAGGATAACGAAACGCCCTTTTTGTGTAAGCCACTCGTAATGACCGTACTCCTGAAGAATAGACCGGGCCATCGCCAGGCGCTCAATGGCGCCCTGGGTGCGCTCGGTGGCAAACAGGCCGCTGCCCTCGGCAATAGCCAGCCAGCCGTTATCCCAGTGTACGGTGAGAGCGGCCACCAGCATGGTCACCATCAGTGGCACTGCGATAACACGCACCGCGATACCGGCGATCAGTAGCACAGCGCCCAGGGTCTCGGTAAGAGCAGCGGCCCAGGCCATGAACAGGGGTAGCGGTATCCCCAGGCCGTCGCCGAACCAGTCGACCGTGGCCTCCATGTTGTTCAGCTTGCTGG
>JBFFRO010000230.1:0-3502 GCA_041572995.1 Thiohalomonadaceae bacterium | reverse complement strand
CATACCACGCAGGGTGTCGATCTTGTCGTAGTCGATCTCAGGGAACATGATCTGCTCCTTGACACCCATGCTGTAGTTGCCGCGACCGTCAAAGGACTTCGGGTTCATGCCACGGAAGTCACGGATACGCGGAATCGAGATGTTGATCAGACGATCAAGGAACTCGTACATCTGGTCCTTACGCAGGGTGACCTTGCAGCCAATCGGCCAGCCTTCGCGCAGCTTGAAGCCGGCGACGGACTTACGGGCCTTGGTGACCACGGGTTTCTGTCCGGCGATCTTGGTCATATCGTTGACCGCGTTCTCCAGCACCTTCTTGTCGCCGAGGGCCTCACCCACACCCATGTTCAGGGTGATCTTGGTGATCTTCGGCACCTGCATAACATTGTCGTAACCCAGCTCGTCTTTCAGCTTGGCGACGACGCTATCACGGTAAAACTCTTGCAACCTGGCCATGATTAACTACCCGCTGCCTTAGGCGTCGATGATTTCGTTGTTGGACTTGAAGAAGCGCACCTTCTTGCCATCCTCCAGCACCTTAATGCCGACACGATCGGCCTTACCGGTAGCGGAGTTGAAGATGGCCACATTGGAGGCATCCATGGGCATCTCTTTCTCGATGATGCCACCCGGGGCACCGACAGCCGGGTTCGGCTTCTGGTGCTTCTTCACCATATTGACGTTGTCTACGATCACCTTGCCGTTGGTGAGTACACGGGCCACGCTACCGCGCTTACCCTTGTCCTTACCGGCAATGACAATGATCTCGTCGCCTTTTTTAATCTTGTTCATCGTCTTACTCTCTTCTCTTTAGAGCACTTCAGGTGCAAGAGAAATGATTTTCATGAACTTTTCGCTACGCAGCTCGCGGGTCACGGGACCGAAGATACGGGTTCCGATCGGCTGGTGCTGGGTGTTCAGCAGCACCGCAGCGTTGCCGTCGAAGCGGATCAGCGAACCGTCCGGGCGGCGCACGCCCTTACGGGTGCGCACGACCACGGCGTTGTAGACATCACCCTTCTTGACCTTGGCGCGGGGAATGGCTTCCTTCACGCTGACCTTAATGATGTCGCCGATCTCGGCGTAACGACGGTGGGAGCCGCCAAGCACCTTGATACACTGCACCACACGGGCGCCGCTGTTGTCTGCGACATCCAGCTTGGTTTGCATCTGAATCATTGCTGTATCTCCAAAAAAACAATCCCGGCGACCCGCGGACCCTAGTTCAAGGGCGCGAGATAATAGCACTAAATGGCGGCGAGCCCAAGAACTTTTTCAGGCCCGCCGCCTTGCTCAACCGGAAGGTTGTTCTGCTTTTGCCTTATTTGGCGCGCTCGAGCACCTCGACCAGACGCCAGGTCTTGGTCTTGGAGAGCGGACGGCACTGGGCGATGGACACGGTGTCACCCTCACGACAGGTATTCTCCTCGTCGTGGGCGTGCAGCTTGGTGGAGCGCTTCACGTACTTGCCGTAGAGCGGGTGCTTAACCTTACGCTCGACCAGCACGGTAATGCTCTTGTCCATCTTGTTGCTGAGAACGCGACCGGTGACGGTGCGCTCGTTGTTCGCTACTTCGCTCATTTATGCCTTCTCCTGCAGCACGGTCTTAACGCGAGCGATGTCGCGGCGGACGCTTTTCATAAGATGAGGCTGGGCCAGCTGGCCACCACCCTGCTGCATGCGCAGGTTGAACTGTTCGCGACGCAGGGCGAGCAGCTCGTCATTCAGCTCCTCGGCGGACTTTTCTCTCAGTTCACTCGCTTTCATCACAGCACCGTACGGGTTACAAAGGTGGTCTTGAACGGCAGCTTGGCAGAGGCCAGCTTGAACGCCTCGCGGGCGATATCTTCGCTGACACCTTCCATCTCATAGAGCATGCGGCCGGGCTGGATCAGAGCGACGTAGTACTCGACGTTACCCTTACCTTTACCCTGACGAACTTCCAGGGGCTTCTCGGTAATCGGCTTGTCCGGGAACACGCGGATCCAGATCTTACCGCCACGTTTGATGTGACGGGTCATGGCACGACGGGCAGCTTCGATCTGACGAGAGGTCAGGCGGCCACGGCCGACGGCCTTGAGGCCATACTCACCAAAGCTCACCTTGTTGCCGCTCTGCGCCAGGCCGCGGTTGCGGCCCTTCTGCTGCTTACGGAATTTAGTACGTTTAGGCTGAAGCATCTCTCTTCACTCCAGATTATTTGGCCGCGGCCTTCTCGCCTTCGGCGGAGGCGGGGGCATTGGTGTCGAACACCTCGCCCTTGAAGATCCACACTTTGACGCCGATGACGCCATAGGTGGTATTCGCCTCGGCGAAGCCGTAATCGATATCGGCACGCAGGGTGTGCAGCGGCACACGACCTTCGCGGTACCACTCACTGCGAGCAATCTCAGCACCGTTCAGACGGCCACCGACGTTGACCTTCACGCCCTGGGCGCCGAGACGCATGGAGTTGGTCACGGCACGCTTCATGGCACGGCGGAACATGATACGACGCTCCAGCTGCTGGGCGATGCTCTGCGCCACCAGGGTTGCGTCCAGCTCGGGCTTGCGCACCTCTTCGATGTTGATGTGCACGGGGGCCTTCATCATCGCCGAGACCTCGTTGCGCAGGCGCTCGATGTCCTCACCCTTCTTACCAATCACCAGGCCCGGGCGGGCGGTGTGAATGGTGATACGGGCGTTGTTGGCCGGACGCTCGATCTGGATACGGCTCACAGAGGCATTGGCCAGCTTCTTCTGCAGGAACTCACGCACCATCAGGTCGTTGTGCAGGAAGTTGCTGTAGTCCTTGGATTCGGCAAACCACTTAGAAGTCCAGTCCTTAGTGATGCCCAGACGAATGCCTGTGGGATGTACTTTCTGTCCCATTGCTGCCTCTCTTTACTGTTCGGCCACGGCCACAGTGATGTGGCTGGTGCGCTTGAGGATGCGGTTGCCACGGCCTTTGGCACGGGCGCGCATACGCTTCATGGTCGGGCCCTGATCCACGTAGATCTTGGCGACCTTCAGCTCGTCGATGTCAGCACCATCGTTGTGCTCGGCGTTGGCAATAGCCGACTCCAGCACCTTTTTGATGATGTGAGACGCCTTCTTGGTGCTGAAAGTCAGCAACTGCAGCGCCTGTTCAACGGGCAGACCACGAACCTGATCGGCAACAAGACGGCACTTCTGCGGGGAAATGCGCGCGTGACGAAGCTTAGCTACGGTTTCCATCGCGATTACCTCTTGCCCTTCTTGTCGGCGATATGACCCTTGAAGCTACGGGTCGGGGCGAATTCGCCCAGCTTGTGGCCAACCATGTTTTCAGTGATCAGAACGGGAACGTGCTGACGACCGTTGTGAATGGCAATCGTCAGACCAACCATGTCCGGGAGGACCATCGAGCGACGCGACCAGGTCTTGATCGGACGCTTGTTGTTGTTGGCGACGGCATCATCCACCTTCTTCAGCAGGTGATGGTCGATAAACGGACCTTTTTTAATCGAGCGCGGCATAGCT
>JBFFRO010000229.1:0-3508 GCA_041572995.1 Thiohalomonadaceae bacterium | reverse complement strand
TGCCGACTCGACGTTAATCTCGTAGACGTACTCCTCCAGGCCGTAGTTCTTCACCGCCACGCGGGTGGCGCTGAAGGAGTTGGTCTCGACGATGTCGGCGCCGACATCGAGATAGGCCTTGTGGATCGCCTTGACGATCTGCGGCTGGGTGAGACAGAGCAGGTCGTTGGCGCCCTTGAGGTCGCTGGGCCAGTCGGCAAAGCGCTCGCCACGGTAGTCCGCCTCCTCCAGCTTGTACTGCTGGATCATGGTGCCGGTGGCACCGTCGAGGAAGAGGGTGCGCTCGGCGAGGGCCTGGACGAGCTTGGCGGAGTTCTTGCCGGTGTAGTTCTGGGTCATGGGGAGTCTTTTTATGCTGCTATCTCGTTGAGAACCGTGGATTTTACCATGCCAGCAGGAGCGTGTAACGACGCTCCCCACAGCGCGGTCTATACTTGGATCCCGCTCCCACCTATGGAGGACGCGGCCATGAGTACTACCGAAGTACTGCTACACATCAACGAGGACCTCACCCCTTCACAACGTGAGGACTTTCTACTCAACCTGGGCAACCGGCCCAACGGGATTCACGCCGAGCATCACAGCGACAAGTCGCACCTGATGTTCGTCGCCTACGACCCCTCGGAACTCTGCCCCCACGACCTGGTGGCGATGGCCGAGGATGTCGGCGTTCACGCGCAGGTGGTTGACCTGTAAACCCACGTGCTGGCGGCCCGCGCCGCCGGCACTTCCCTGGTTCATCCCATCCTCACCCCGGTAGGCAGACTGCAGCTGAGTGTCTCCACCGTCCCGGCGCGGCGCAGTGCCGCCACCACCTCCGGCAGCGGCTCGGCGAGGTTGAGGCGATAGTCGCACTCGCCGGGCCCCGTGGCCGGCCAGGCCAGGCGCTCCTCGGGCGGGGTGAAGTGGGCGCTCACACCCGGCTTGTTGCCCCGTGCATCGACCCGGTACCAGCCAACACCCGGCAGGTGCACGGTGGTGAAACCGTGCAGGCAGTAGCCCCCCTCATCGTCATCCAGGCGCTGGTAGTCGAAGCCGGCGGGGATGCCGTTGGCGCGCAACAGGGCGGTGAGCAGGTGGCTCTTGGCGTAGCAAATACCGTGGCCATGAGCCAGCACCTCGGAGGCCGAGCAGGTCACCGCCGCGCCGCCGTCATAGGGGTCATCGAAGCTGTGGCGAATGGCATCGCGCACGAACTCGAAGCAGCGCTGGGCGATGGCGTGGTGGTTCCCCATCCCCTCGGCCAGCTGCCGCGCCTGTGCGGCAAGCCCCGCCTCGTTGAAATCGCACACCTCACTCTCTGCCAAATAGCTATCCATTGCACACCTCCCTGAGCACGCCATCCAGTATCGTTACCATTTCATCGATTTCACCCGCCCCAACATTAAGTGCAGGCATAAAGCGTAGTCGCTGCGGCCGCGGCGCGTTGATGATCAGCCCCCGCTCGAAGGCCCGCGCCACCAGCGCCGGGGCGTTCAGCTCCGCCGTATCCAGGGCCAGCAACAGCCCCTCGCCCGAGACCGGGCCGAGGCCGTAGCGGGCCGACAGCCCCTCCAGCCCCGAGCGCAGCCGCTGACCCTGGGCGCGTACCGCGGCGAGGAAGTCGGCGGCGGCCACCGCCTCCACCACCGCATCGGCCACCGCACAGACCAGGGCATTGCCGTTGAAGGTGCCGCCCTGGTCGCCCGGTTCGAAGCAGCTGATCGCCTCGCGGCAGAGCATGGCGCTAATCGGCACGCCACCACCCAGCCCCTTGCCCAGGGTGAGGATGTCGGGCTTCACCCCGTAGCGCTGGAAGGCGAACAGCTCGCCGCTGCGGCCGATGCCGGTCTGCACCTCGTCGATGATCAGCAGCAGGCCGTGGGCATCGCACAACTCGCGCAGCCCGCGCATGAATGCCTCGCTGGCGGGGACCACGCCGCCCTCCCCCTGGATGGGCTCGAGCATGACGGCCACCGTGTCGTCATCGATCAGCGCCGCCACCGAGTCGATATCGTTGAAGCGGGCATGGGCAAAGCCCGGCACTCGGGGTTCGAACAGCCCCTGCCACTGCGGCTTGCCGCTGGCCGACATCATGGCCAGGGTGCGGCCGTGGAAGCCGTTCTCCATGGCGATGATGCGGTGGGCCCCGCCCTTGTGCAGCGCGCCCCACTTGCGCGCCAGTTTCACCGCGCCCTCGTTGGCCTCGGCCCCGGAGTTGGCGAAGAAGGCCTGGTCCAACCCGCTGAGCACGCTGAGGCGGGTGGCCAAGCGCAGCATCGGCTCGGTGTAGAAACCTGGGCCGGCACCGATCAGTTTTCCGCCCTGCTCGGCCAGCACCTGCTGCACCCGCGCCGGGGCGTGGCCGAGGCTGTTGACCGCCCAGCCCTGGACGAAATCGAGCCAGCGTCGGCCGTGGCGATCGACCAGGCGCGAACCGCGCCCCTCGACAAACACCACATCGGGCCGTTGGGTGATGGGCATCACCGCCGCTGTCCTCGTTTTCATCACTGCTCTCCTTTTTGACGCGCAAAGAAAAAGGCCGTGGTCCTTGCGGGCCACGGCCTTTTCGGAAAATCCGGCTTTTCTATCGCCTAATCCACTTGCTCTCCGAAACACGCGTAGCCCTGCGTCCCGCTCCAACGGCGGCGCATCACTAGGCGTCGAATCATTTTCGGTGAGGTGTTCATGCGAATCAGTCTGGCCCCGCTCCCGAATATTGTCAACAGCCTTTGTAGGGTTGGCATTTTCTGGGCTACTGTTGTGGGAAAGGAGTTTGCCCATGGGAATGAAGCAGAGCTATTTCGCCTTCGGTGACCCGCTGGCCTGGTTTGAGCGAAAACTGCACCCCTATCGTCACCGTGCAGGGGTGACGCTGAATGGTCACGACACCGAGGTGCACTGGACGCAACGGGCCGAGCGGGCGATGGGCCAGCGGGCGCAGCCGCTGCGGGTGGAGATGCAGATCTACTTCGCCTGCGTGGTGAAAAAGCGGGTGCTGTTCCATGACGCCGATGATCTGGCCTTTACCCCGGTCAACGCGCACCTGGCCATCACCTTTCGTCCGGTGGAGGCCAGCTCCTGCGACCCGGTGACCTTCGCCAAAAATCACCCGGAGCGGCGCGATATGCCGGCCCCGGCCGCTGGACGGATGCATGCGCGCCGGCTTTTCATCGACTTCCGCAAGGGGGCGTGGTGGGGGGATTTTGAAATCTGATCAGTCGCCGGCGAGGGCGCGGGTCCAGACCCATCGCCCCTGGCGCTTTTCGAAACCGAGGCGCAGGCCAACCAGCGGGTAGAGGTAAGTGGAGGCAATCCAGCCCTGGCGGCCGTCGGCCAGCTCGATGCGCATCCACTCGCCGCCCTGGTCACTGGCCGGGTAACCCTGCTCGTCGCGCAGCGACAGCACCGCCTCGTAGCCGAGCTCGGCCAGCGCAGTCGCATCCCTCGCAGGTTTCGCACGCAGCTGCACCTCGCGGCCGATGACCACGTAGGTGTCGAAGGGGTCCATGCCCGCCGCCTCGACATC
>JBFFRO010000228.1:0-3519 GCA_041572995.1 Thiohalomonadaceae bacterium | reverse complement strand
TGGCGGTGTCCCCATCTGCTGGCCCTGGTTCGGAGCCCATGATAGTAACCCCGCACTGCCGGCCCACGGCTACGCCCGCACCCAGCCCTGGCGGCTGATCGCCGTGCGCGAGCTCAGTGCCGACAGGACCCGTGTGGAGTTTGAGCTGGAGGAGAACGCCCGCAGTCGCGCCCTGTGGCCGCACAGCCTGCGCTTGCGCTACGCGGTGACCATCGGCGAGGCGCTGGAGCTGGAGCTGGAAAGCCTCAACAACGGCACGGGGCCGGTCACCATCGGTGCCGCCCTGCACAGCTACTTCCTGGTCAGTGATATCGCGACGACGCGGGTCGACGGGCTCAGCGGCTGTGACTACCTGGACAAGGTGGCGGGCTTTGCGCGCAAGCAGCAGAATGGCGCTGTCGATTTCCACGGCGAGACCGACCGCATCTATCTCGACACCCCGCGCCGCTGCGAGATTGCCGATCCGCAGCTGGGTCGTCGCATCATTATCGACAGCCGCGGCAGCGCCTCGACGGTGGTGTGGAATCCGGGCCCGGCGGTGGCCGCGCGCATGGGCGACCTGGGGCCCGAGGGGTGGCGGCGCATGCTCTGCGTGGAGACGGCGAACGCCGCCGAGGACCAGGTTACCCTGGCCCCCGGCGCGGCACACACTCTGGCGGTGCGCTACACCACCACCGCCTATTGAGGGTCGGCGTCGCGCAACGGCCGGAACAGGTACTCCAGGCCGTTGAGTTTAATTTCGTAGACGATCTGCAGCATCTCCCCCAGCTCCCCCGGCGGAAAGCCCTGCTTGTGGAACCACACCACGTAGGGCTCGGGCAGGTCGATCAGGCGCTGGCCCACGTGCTTGCCGAAGGGCATGCGGAAGTTGGCCAGGCGCAGCAGCTTCTGCCGGTCGCCGAAGGGGGAGTTCGACTCATCCATTGCCGAAGCGGCTCTCCAGATAGTGGATGATGGCCTCCGACTCGTAGAGCCAGCGGACCTCGCCCTCAACCCCATCGCCCTCGATACGCAGGCAGGGCACCTGCACCTGGCCTCCCTCCTTGAGCAGGGTGGCGCGGTGCTCCGCATCGTGCTGGGCATCGCGTAGCTCGATATTCAGGGAGAGTCGCTTGAGGGCGCGGCGGGTCTTGATGCAGAAGGGGCAGGCGCGGAACTGGTAGAGGCTGAGGGCCCGGCACTGTGCATCGACCTCGGCTTGGGCCTCGGCGCTGCGCTGAATGCCACGCGGGCTGGTGAGCCAGTCGATGCTGAGGAGGATGGGGGAGAGGATCAGACGTAGGGTGCGAAAGAACAGGCGGATGAACCACTTCATGGAGCGTTACTCGTCGTATCAGGGCGGGGGAGGGGAACCATAGCCCCGCACGGCCGGGATTTCAACGAATCCCCCGCCAGCCTCGGGGCTACCCTTATGCAGGGCGGCGGATTAGGGCGCATAATTAAGCCATGCTGCGTATCTCCAACAAGGTGGTTCTGGGCGACGATGAGGTCGAACTGAGTGCTATTCGTGCCCAAGGCGCCGGCGGGCAGAACGTCAACAAGGTCTCCAGCGCCATTCACCTGCGTTTCGATATCCGCTCCTCATCCCTGCCGCCCTTCTACAAGGAGCGTCTGCTGGCGCTGAAGGATCGACGCATCAGCCGCGAAGGGGTGATCGTCATCAAGGCGCAGGAACACCGCACTCAGGAGAAGAACCGCGAGGCGGCGCTGGCGCGGCTGTGTGAACTGATTCAGAGTGTTGCCGTGGTGGAGAAGCGCCGGCGGCCGACCCAGCCGACCCGCGCCTCTAGGCAGCGGCGGCTGCAGGGCAAGAGCCACCGGGGCAAGATCAAGGCACTGCGGGGCCGGGTGACGGAGTGAGAACCATGAAGCGTGTAATCCCCCTACTGCTGATGCTGTTCACGACCAGTGTCGCCAGCGCAGCGCCCTGGGATGAGCCGCCGCCGCGGCGTAATGACCCCTATCCCACCGAGTCTGCGCATATGCTGCTGCCGCTGCCCTACAGCATGCCCGGTATCGGTGAGGGCTACTTCCTGATGGGCTATCTCTCCAACCTCTACGAGACCACCAGCGATGTGGCGGTGGTGCTGGCCAGGGGGGATGCGGAGGGAACGATAGTCCAGCTGGATGAGCTGCCGCTGATCGAGGACCGCCTGCACCTGCAGCTGTTCGACATGCGCATCGACAAGGCCTCGGTCAACGACTATGCCCTGCGCGGCATGGGTGCGAGCTCCGACTTTAACGTGCTGGAGCTGGACGCGGTCAGCCAGCAGAGTGCCGAGCTGACCCTGAGCGGCTGGCAGCGGCGGCTGACGCTCACCGCCCACTATGCCCGCAGCAGCAACGAGGTCAGTGCCATCCGTAACGCCCAGGGTGACGTGCTGACCGTCTTCCAGCCGCCCAGTGAGACCAGTGGCATTCAGCGCAGCCTGCGGGCCATGCTGGATTTGACCGACGACTATCAGGATCCGCAGGAGGGCCTGCGCCTGCGCCTGAACTTTGCCGACCACCCACCCGAGGGCGCCGACAGCCCTGACTTCTACACCCTGGACTGGAGCCTGCTCTACTACCTGCCGATCAACGGCGGCGACACCATTGCCTTTAACTATTATCGTTCCGACGCCCACCTGCGCAGCACGGGTGAGCTGGACCCGGCGGCAGTAGCCGCCTCCCTGGGCGGCACCTGCGCACCGCTGGATACCGCCTGTCTCGATGCCGCGGCCCAGCGGGTTGCCAACATCATCGCTGCCAACCGCTATGGCACCGCCACCAGCCTGGGGGGTACCGACCGTCTGCGCAGCTATGGCGATGGCCGCTTCTCGGGCGCGCACATGGAGTTCGTGGGCGTGGAGCTGCGTTCCAACTTCGTGCAGGGGGCCCACCCCTTCGACTTCTTCATCTGGAAGGACATCAGCACCAGCATCCAGCTGGCGGTGTTTGCCGAGGCGGGCTCGGTGGCCGAGACCACCGATGCCCTCTGGGATGAGCACCGCACCAGCGTTGGCATCGGCGGCCGCCTGGTCTCAGCCTCTGGCAGTGTCTATCGCGCCGACTGGGCGTATGGCGACGAGGGTTCGGAGTTCAGCGTCTTCTTCTTCTACCCGTGGTACTAGGGGCGGGGTGATGTCGAGCCGGCGGCGCATCCAGGTAGGCATCCTCTGGGGGCTGCTGGTGCTGTCCGGCGGTTGCCAGCTGATCATCAGCAGCGGCTCGGATACCTATCTCGGTGATCTCGCCTACCGTGACCTGGCCTCAGGCAGTGTCGTGGTGGTGCTGTCCAACGAAGGCCATAAGCAGCTGAAGGTGTTTAACGACAGCGTCAGCTATGAGGCGGAGTATGCGCTCTACCGGACGACGCCGGCGCCGGCGGTGGACTTTGTGAGCCATCAGGTGGTGGCGCTGGAGCTGGGTCCCATGCCCAGTACGGGGTATTCACTTGAGGTGCTGGCGGTGGAGGAGCACACCGCGGCGATTATCGTCTACGTGGTCAATGCCATTCCGGGTGAGGGCTGTGCCTTT
>JBFFRO010000227.1:0-3520 GCA_041572995.1 Thiohalomonadaceae bacterium | reverse complement strand
CGCGGTACACCGCCAAGGCAAACAGCTTTCGCGCGCAGCCCAAACCTTCCTCGACTACCTGCAACAGGAGGGCGAGGAGGAAGTGCGCCAGCTCTTCATGGGTGAAGAGGCAGTGCTTTAGGCAAAGGCGGGACTGAAACTATCCTGCGGCAGCGGCCCGTCCTTACCCCAGTAAGGGGAGAGCTTGCGCAGTTGCGCGACAATCGGCGGTACCGCCTCGATCACCCGCTCGATCTCATCGGCCGTGTTGTAGCGTGAGAGCGAGAAGCGGATGCTGCCATGTGCCGCAGTGTAGGGAATATCCATGGCGCGCATGACATGCGAGGGCTCCAGCGAGCCCGAGGTGCAGGCCGAGCCGCTGGAGGCGGCGATGCCCGCCTTGTTCAGCAGCAGCAGGATGGCCTCGCCCTCGATGTACTCAAAGGCGATATTCAGGGTGTTGGGCAAACGGTTGTCCGGATCGCCGGTGACGAAGGCGTAGGGGACGGCCTCCAGCAGCCCCTCCTGAAGCCGATCGCGCAGCGCCTTCACCTCGGTGTTCTCCTTCTGCATATGCTCCATCGCCTGCTCGGCGGCCTTGCCCAGAGCCACGATGGCGGCGCTGTTCTCGGTGCCGGCGCGACGACCGCGCTCCTGGTGACCACCGCGCAGCAGGGGACGGAAGCGGGTGTTGCGGCGCAGGTAGAGCACGCCGACGCCCTTGGGCGCGTGCAGTTTGTGGCCGGAGAGCGAGAGCATGTCGATCTTGGTGTTCTTCAGGTCGAGGGGGATCTTGCCTACCGCCTGCACCGCATCGGTGTGGAACATCACCCCGGCCGCGTGGGCCATCTCGGCCATCTCCACCACCGGGAACAGGGTACCGGTCTCGTTGTTGGCCCACATCACCGAAACCACGGCGACATTGGGCGAGAGCAGTGCACGGTACTCGTCCAGGTCCAGGCGTCCCTTCTTGTCCACCTTCAGGTAGTGGACGGTGTAGCCCTCCTTCTCCAGGTACTCGCAGAGGGTCAGTACCGCCGGATGCTCGACCACGGTGGTAATGATCTCGCGGCGCTCGGGCTGGGCCTTGAGCGCGGAGAGGATGGCGGTGGAATCGGACTCGGTACCGCAGGAGGTAAAGATGATCTCTGAATCACGCTCGGCGCCCAGCAGCTTCTGCACCTGGCGGCGGGCATCAAGGATCGCCTTGCCCACATGCTTACCGAAACTGTGCAGCGACGAGGGGTTACCGAACTGCTCACTGAAGTAGGGCAGCATCGCCGCCACCACTTCCGGATCCACCATAGTGGTGGCGTTGTTGTCGAGATAAATATCGCTCATGGCCAATCCCCTTACTGCTGCGCCGGGACCAGCTGCACGAACTCGCCCAGGGCCTCGATCAGTTTCTGCTGAATGCCACCGAGGGTCATGGCCGCCATCTGGCAGCCGGTGCAGGCACCGCTGAGGCGCACCGTCACCACCTTGCCCTCGACATCGACCAGCTCCACGTCCCCATGGTCACGCTGCAGCATGGGGCGGATCTCATCCAGCACCTCCTCAATGCGACGGATGCGCTGCAGGTTGGTCATGCCCGTGGTCGCTGCGGCCGGGGCCGGCTCAGCAGCGGCCACCGGCTCCTCGGCCACCTCGGAAGCGGGCTCGCTCTCGGCGCGCTCGGCCAACACCTTGTCGAGGATCTCCTCGATGCCCTCGTGACAGGAGGAGCAGCCGCCGCCGGCCTTGGTGTAGTTGGTCACCTCCTCCACCGTGGAGAGGTTGTTGGCGCGAATGGTGTCTTCAATCATCACCGCGTCCACGGCGAAGCACTTGCAGATCAGTGCCCCCTCCTCGTGGTCGTCCTTCCACTCCTCGCCACGGTAGTTGGCGATGGCGGCCTCCAGGGCCTCACGCCCCATCACCGAACAGTGCATCTTCTCCGGCGGCAGGCCATCGAGCTGGTCGGCGATATCTTGGTTGCTCACCTTTAGCGCCTCATCCAGGGTCATGCCCTTGATGATCTCGGTCAGCACTGAGGAGGAGGCGATAGCCGAACCGCAGCCGAAGGTCTGGAAGCCGGCATCAAGGATGGTCTCGTTGTCCGGGTCCACCTTCAGGGTCAGGCGCAGGGCATCGCCGCAGGAGATGGAGCCTACCTCGCCGATGGCATTGGCATCATCTACCGCACCGGCATTCTTGGGGTTGAAAAAGTGCTCTTTGACCGTCTCGGAATAGTCCCACATGGCGCAGCCCCCTTAGGCGGAAAAAGACTTGCCGCAGCCGCACTCGGCCTTGGCGTTGGGATTGATAAAGGTGAAGCCGGAACTCTCCAGCGACTCGGTGAAATCGATGGTCACCCCATCGAGCAGCGGCGCACTGGCCGGGTCGAGGAAGACGCGGACCTTGCCGTGCTCCACCACCGTGTCGTCGGCAGCAGGCTCCACCTCAATGGACATTTCGTAGCTGTAACCGGAGCAGCCGCCGCCCGTGATCGCCAGGCGCAAGCCGCCGCTGGGGGTATCCGAACCCATGATAAAAAGTTTGGCCGCCTTAGCCGCCTTATCGGTGATGTTGATCATTTCAAGGGTCTCCCATGTCGCGTTGTGCAGCGTTATGAGAGATAGAGCAAAGGGCGTGCCAGCGGGTATCTGATTGATATTGTGGGAATTGTAGGATGAATTGTCGGGTGGCAGGCTGAACGGATGGGGACAATTGTTGCAATTACGACAAGCGAATGAAGCAACATTAACCCTTGATTATATTGGGGGATTTACCATTATTGATGGCCAATAAGGTGCGAATTACCCGCACGGAGGTTCAACAGACGGCTCCACTAGAGGGAGCGGCGCAGGGCCAGCAGCTGCGTCGTCGACCAGTGGTGTCGACGATAAAAATCCAGGGCCGCGGTGTTCTCCGCATCCGCCAGTAGCTGCAATCGTGAAAGCCCCTTCTCACGGGCCCAAGCCTCAGCCCTCTGCAGCAGTTGCGAGCCGACCCCAGCCCCACGATGGGCCTCATCGACGATCAGGTCCTCCAGCAGCCCCACCTCACCACCCTCGGCGGTAGAGACCAGACGCTGTACCGAGCAAAAGCCGATCACCTCGCTGCCACCAAGCGCTACCAACAGCAGGTTGCGCCCACCCTCGGCCCGCAGCTTGCGTAAGCCGGCAAGCTGATGTTCAGCATCAGCGTGGAAATCCGCCTCGATGGCGAAGAGCTGGGCCAGCAGCGCGGCGATGGCCTCGATATCACTATCATCGGCCTCACGCAGCTGCAGCACCCTTACCCCTCCATGATGCAGCAATAGGAGCGGCGCAGCAGTTCCAGCTCCACCGGCGGCAGGTGGCGTGCCTCGGTCAGGGCGATAAACTTGCCGTCCACCGCCGCGGCCTTGTCGAAGGGCGGGTCGATGGTGGTCAGCGCCACCAGCAACACCGGCACGGGGCCGGCTGGGGTATCCACGTACTCTCGAAACTCCAGCTCCAGCTCCAGTTCCTCGGGCTTGATCTGCAGTAGCTCCGCCGCTCTCACCAGCAGGCCCTCG
>JBFFRO010000226.1:0-3533 GCA_041572995.1 Thiohalomonadaceae bacterium | reverse complement strand
TGACATTCGAGCACGGGGGGCAGAGGCTTACGGTGAGCATGACCTTTGGGGCGACCCAGGCGCGGCCGACGGCCTCGGTCGATGCCCTGCTCAGCGAGGCGGACCATGCCCTTTACCGTGGCAAGCACGCCGGCAAGAATTGCGTGGTCTCCGCCGTTGTGGAAATGAATAGCGTGGAGACGGCACCGGAGGTGTAGCGGATGCAGGGCGGCGCTATCGGCGCTATGCTGTTCTCACGTCCGACTGTGAGAGAAACATGATGTTACCCCTGCGCGAAAAGCTGAAATCCCTAGTTCGTGTTGCCGGCCCTGCCGCGGTTGGCGTGGCGCTGTTGCTGCTGGTGCTGGTGGTGACCACCTTCGTAGTCAGCAGCGAGCCCGAGCCCATTACGGTGAAGGCCGAGATGCGCGGCGAGGAGCCGATTGCCGGCAGTGCCAGCGTCAATGCCGCCATCGGCCTGGGCGAGACGCTGCTGGAGAAGACCGGCGGCTATATCTCCAACGACATCCTGCCCCCCTTCGTCTTTCTCGACGACATGCCCAACTGGGAGTTCGGCGCGCTGGTGGCGTTGCGTGATTTCTCCGCAGCGATGCGCAACCACTTTGCCCGTTCGCAGTCGCAGTCGGTGGAGGATGAGGACCTGGCCCGCGCTGAGCCGCAGTTCAACTTCCAGAACGACTCCTGGGTGCTGCCTGCCAGCGAGTCGGAGTATCGCGATGGCCTGAACTACCTGCGCAGCTACCGTGACCGCCTGCTGGATGACAATGACGCCGATGCCCAGTTCTTTACCCGTGCCGATAACCTCACCGCCTGGCTGCAGGTGGTGGAGAAGCGTCTCGGCAGCATCTCCCAGCGTCTCTCCAGTAGCGTCGGTCAGGAGCGCCTGAACACCAATCTGGCCAACGACCCGGATGCGCGCCAGAGCACCCCCACCCCGGGCCACCTCTACACCAAGACCCCGTGGCTGGAGGTGGACGATGTCTTCCACGAGGCACGCGGCCAGGTGTGGGCGCTGCACCTGCTGTTCCGCGCGGTGGAGGTGGACTTCCGCGCGGTGCTGGAGAAGAAGAACGCGCTGGCCTCGCTGCAGCAGATCATCCGCGAGATGGAGGAGGCGCAACGCCCGGTCTCCAGTCCCATGGTGCTCAACGGCAGCGGCTTCGGCTGGGTGGCCAACTACTCGCTGACCATGGCCAACTACATCTCGCGTGCCAACGCCGCGGTGATCGACCTGCGGGCGCTGCTCGAGCGCGGCTAGCGGCTCAAGCTACTCGCGCGCTTTCTGTTCGGGAAATGGAGGAAAGGGGGGCGATGGCCTCCCTTTTTTGCCTGCCAGTAGTACGGGCTCTGGAGCCGGGCGCGTGTTCTGGTTAGAATCGGCCTCTTCCCGGCCCAATGAAACGAATACGCTCGCCGATGCCCGTGCACACCTACCGCTGGAAACTGGTCACCCTGCTGGGCGTCATCCTCGTCGCCGGTTTTCTCGGCATCAATTTGATCAACTACACGATCTCCAGCGCCTCGGTGCGCAGTGCGCTGATCGACAACGAGCTGCCGCTCACCAGCAATAACATCTACTCGGAGATCCAGGCCAGCCTGCTGCGGCCGATCTACATCTCCTCGCTGATGGCCAACGACACCTTCCTCAAGGACTGGATGCTGGAGGGGGAGAAGGATGTGGAGAAGGTGAGCAAGTACCTGAAGGAGATCCGTGACCGCTACCAGGTCTCATCCACCTTCCTGGTCTCGGCCAACAGCAGTAACTACTACCACTTCAACGGCATTCTCAAACAGGTCTCTCCGCGTGTGCCCAAGGACGCGTGGTTCTACACCATGGCCGGCCATTACGGTGATTACCGGGTGGATGTGGACAACAATGAGGCCAGCCAGAACCGCCTGACCATCTTCGTCAATCACAAGCTCTTCGACTACGAGGGTGGTTTTATCGGCGTGACCGGGCTGGGGATGGATGTGACCAGCGTCGCCTCCATGATCGAGCGCTACCAGCACGACTTCCGCCGCAGCATCTACTTCGTCGACAAGGATGGCATGGTCAAGAGCCATCGCGACCAGGGGCTGATCGAACGGGTCAATATCCACGCGCAAGCGGGTATCAGCGAGGTCGCGAACGAACTGCTCGGTGGTGACAATGGCATGCTGATGTACCGTCGTGACGGTGACAACATCCTGCTCTCCTACCGCTACATACCCGAGCTGGAGTGGTACCTGCTGGTGGAGCAGGCCGAGAGCGATGCGCTGGAGCCGATCCGCCATGCGCTCTACATCAACCTCGCGGTCGGTGCCCTGATTACCATCCTGGTGCTGTTGATCAGCGGCATCACCATTGATCGCTACCAGCTGCGCCTGGAGGAGCTGGCAAGAACCGACAAGCTGACCGGCCTGGTTAATCGCCAGTATTTCGATGCCATCTATGAGCACAACCTGGGCAACCTGGATCGCCGCGGCGGGCCGCTGAGCCTGGCAATGTTCGATATCGACAACCTGAAGGTAGTCAACGACCAGCTGGGCCACCTGGAGGGGGACCGGTTGATCCGCACCATCGCCGAGCTGGCCAGCGAGAGTGTGCGCCGCAGCGATGTGGTCTCCCGCTGGGGGGGCGATGAGTTCGCCATTCTCTTCCTCGATTGCGACAAGGCCACCGCCACCCAGCTGATCGAGCGCCTGAGCGAGCAGGTGTATCTGCGCTTCGACGGCCTGCTCACCGGCTGCCACGTTGCCCTGAGTGCCGGCGTGGCCGGCTACCGCGAGGGCGATAGCTGCAGCGGCATGCTGCAGCGCGCCGATGAGCGCCTTTACGCTGCCAAGCATAGTGGCGGTAACCAGGTGGTATCGCGAGGCTGATCAAGCCGCCGTGTTATGCTGCTGACACTCCCCGAACGACTGCATCGATAAGGTCCTGTCCCATGGATAAATCACAGTACATTGCCCGCCGTGTCATCTTTGCCACCGAGGGTGAGAATGTTCACCTGCTTGAGGGCGATGACCCGCAGCCGGGTGAGCACATGACCTCGCTGGAGCCCTGGCTGGGCCTGGTGGTGATGCTCTCCGATGGCCACACCACCGTGAAGCAGCTCAGTGACCACCTCGCCCATCAGTACAAAAAGGAGCCGCCGGCTGACCTTGGCGATATCGTCGAGTCGGCGGTGGCGAGTCTGCTGGAGAGTGAGATCGTGGCCCTCTCCGATGAGCCGGTGGAGCTTCCCTACTACCTCTCCGCACCAGCCGAGCAGCTGGACCTGGAGCGCGCCCGTCAGGCGATGGCCGCCGACGGTTACCCTGGCGAGTAAGGGGCGGCAGGCTCTGTGAGCGGCTATCGGGTGCCGGCCGCCGCCCACGAGGCAGTGATCGAGGTGAAGAAGAGCCGCTTTATTGCCCGCGCTGCGATGGCCAGCGACCGCGCCGCGGCCATGGCACTGCTGGAGCGCGCGCGTAAAGATTACCCCGATGCCCGTCACCACTGCTGGGCCTATCTCATCGGCAACCCGGAGACCGCTGCCACTGCGGCCATGAAT
>JBFFRO010000225.1:0-3567 GCA_041572995.1 Thiohalomonadaceae bacterium | reverse complement strand
GCCTGCGGCGCTACGGTGGCCGAGGCCACTGCCACCAATATCAACGCCATGCGTGAACGTGAGCATCACAACCCGGCACTGGGCAAGTACGCCCGCGTCGGTCGCCTGCTGGCTGGGGGAGAGGGGATGAACGATCGCGAGGCCGGTGACGCCCTGGTCACCACCCTGCGTGACTGGACCCAGCAGCTGGGCATCGCCCGCCTTGGTGACTATGGCATCAGCACTGATGATATTCCGGCCATCGTTGCCGCCTCGCGCAACAACAGCATGAAGAGCAATCCCATCCTGCTCGAGGATGAGGAGATCGCTGAAATTGTTCGCTGGTGTATTTAAACTGAATGGCGTAGATAGCTTGCCTGCCACTCACCACCACCGAGCTCGCGCAGGGTCGCCTTGAGCTTGTCTCCGGGCACCGCCTCGGCCTCGAATACTCCCCACACCTTGACGAAGAGACGGCCGAATGCGGCGCATTTTTTCCAGCGTAGCTCGTACAGGGGTATCGATTTCCCACACTTGGGACAGTTAAAGCGGTGGCTCGCCGGGTCACTCTCCCAGGCCGAGACCTCTTCCTGCCAGTTATCCAGGCTGTGGCCGCAGCGGCAGCGCGGGACTTTGACGTTGTCGGCGGTGAGGCAGCAGGGTTCATCAAAGGGACCGTCGATGCGCACGTGAGCGAACTCCTCGCCGGTCTTGCCCGGCTCACCCAGCGATACCACAGGAGAGCAGCCGAGGAAGGTGAGCAGGTACATGAACTCCGGCCCCGGCTTGAGGTGGCGTTGGCCGTCCAGCACAAAGGGCTCGTCGATAAAGCCGATGGCACGTAGCTTCTCCTCCAGTGCTTCCGCTGTGGTCGGTGCATCGAAGGGAGACTCGGGGGAGAGGATGAGGATATTTTCGGTCATGGATTGCTTGCCGGGGATATGCGAATGGGCACATTATACGCCTATCATCGAACACGGGGTTTGAGCATGTCCGAGAGTGGGGCGGATAAGGCACTGATTGGCTGGCGCGAGTGGGTAGCTCTGCCCGAACTGGGGGTGGCTCGCATCAAGGCCAAGGTGGATACCGGAGCGCGCACCTCGGCGCTGCACGCCTTCTATGTGGAACCCTTCGAGCGCGATGGCGAGCGCTGGGTGCGCTTCGGTCTCCACCCGCACCAGGGAGACAGTGAAACCGTGGTGGAGTGCGAGGCGCCGATCTTCGACGAGCGTGTGGTCAGCGACTCGGGAGGACATCGCGAGCGGCGCATCGTCATTCGTTCGCCGCTACGCATGGGGCCGGACGAGTGGCCGGTGGAACTGACCCTGACTGACCGTGATAGCATGAAATTTCGCATGTTATTGGGAAGAACGGCGATGAATGGGCGCTACTGCGTCGATCCTGAGTTATCCTTCTTAATGGGCAAACCGAAAAAGAAAAGGGATTGAACATGAGAATCGCTATCTTGTCGCGCAACAAGAACCTCTATTCCACCCGCCGTCTAGTGGAGGCGGGTGAGAAGCACGGTCACGAGATGGTGGTGCTCGATACGCTCAAGTGCTACATGGATATCGCCGCCTCCAAGCCAGGCATTCACTTCAAGGGTGAGCGGCTGGAGCCTTTTGATGCGGTGATTCCGCGCATCGGTGCCTCCATTACCCAGTACGGTATGGCGGTACTGCGCCAGTTCGAGATGATGGGCACCTTCCCACTCAATGAATCGGTGGCCATCGGTCGCTCACGTGACAAGCTGCGATCGCTACAACTGCTCTCGCGCAAGGGGGTGGGTATGCCACTGACCAGCTTTGCCCACTACGTCGGTGATACCCGTGATCTGATCCGCCTGGTCGGCGGCGCGCCGTTGGTGGTCAAGCTGCTGGAGGGGACCCAGGGCAAGGGGGTGGTGCTGGCCGAGACCATGAAGGCGGCGGAGAGCGTCATCGATGCCTTCCGTGAGCTGCACGCCGATTTTCTGGTACAGGAGTTCATCAAGGAGGCGGGGGGCTCGGACGTACGCTGCTTCGTGGTCGGCAATAAGGTGGTAGCCGCGATGCAGCGCACCGCCAAGGAGGGGGAGTTCCGCTCAAACCTGCACCGTGGTGGCAGCGCCGAGATCACCAAGCTCAGCCCGCAAGAGCGGGCGACCGCAGTGAAGGCGGCGCGGACCATGGGCCTTAACGTGGCAGGTGTCGACCTGCTGCGCTCCAGTCGCGGCCCGCTGGTGATGGAGGTCAACTCCTCGCCCGGTCTGGAGGGTATCGAGCTGGCCACCGGCAAGGATGTGGCGGGGATGATCTTTGATTTTATCGAGGCTAACGCCGCCCCCAACCGTACCCGTACCAAGGGCAAGGGCTGAGCGTGTCACAGGGCTTTGAGATCAATGGTACTCAGGTTCTCCCCGGGGAGCGCCGTACCATCGACCTCCCGGTCGCCAAACTCTATACCCATACCACCCTGGCAATCCCCGTACATGTGATCAACGGACGGCGTGCAGGACCGCGCCTGTTTGTCTCCGCCGCCATTCATGGTGACGAACTCAATGGTGTGGAGATTATCCGTCGGCTGATGCGCCACAAGGGGATGAAGAGCCTGCGTGGCACGCTGGTGGCGATCCCGGTGGTCAACGTCCACGGTTTTCTCGAACGCTCCCGTTACCTGCCTGACCGGCGCGACCTCAATCGCAGCTTCCCTGGTTCCGAGCGTGGCTCACTGGCCTCGCGGGTGGCTCGCCTGTTTCTTGATGAGATCGTCTCAAAGTGCACCCACGGCATCGATTTGCATACCGGCGCTGTACACCGTAATAACCTGCCACAGGTGCGCGCCAACCTCGAGGATGAGGAGACCGCGCGTATCGCCGAGGCCTTCGCCACCCCGGTACTGATCAACTCCAGCCTGCGTGATGGATCGCTGCGTGAGGCGGCGATGGAGCAGGGCATTCCCATGCTGCTATTCGAGGGCGGGGAGGCCCTGCGCTTTGATGAGGTGGCTATCCGCGCAGGTGTGCGCGGCATACTCAACGTGATGCGCGAGCTTAAAATGCTGCCGGCGACACGCCGGCGCAAGCACCCCATCGTGCCGGTGGTGGCACGCAGCAGCAGCTGGATTCGTGCTCCGGAGAGCGGCATCCTGCGTGCCGTGGTGCCGATCGGTGCCAGGGTAGGCCGGGGCGACCTGCTGGGCGTGATCTCCGATCCCTTCGGTGAGCGCGATGAGGAGGTGCGAAGCCCCTACGACGGCATTGTCATCGGTCGCACCCAGATCCCCCTGGTACACGAGGGTGAGGCACTGTTCAACATGGCCCGTTTCCAGAAAGGGGACGTGGATGATGTACCGGTGGAGGAGTTTCAGGCCCACTTCGAACCGGAACACGACAGCAACCCTGAGGCCGAGGGGCCCATCGTCTAATCGTTCTCCCTGGCGCGATTGCCAGCATTTGCCTGCGGGATCAATCCCCCTAGGTGTGACCTGTGTCTACTTTCCTTCCTCCCCAAATGTGAACTCGGCAGCAGCTTTGTCCCTGCATGCCTGTTTATGCTGGTAGTCAAATAAAGACAGGCGGCCTTTCGGTCCGCCATACCAAGGAGGCCG
>JBFFRO010000224.1:0-3571 GCA_041572995.1 Thiohalomonadaceae bacterium | reverse complement strand
CAAGATCCGCTCACTCAACTTCATGCGCGGGCGCACCTTCCTCAACAAGTACATCATCATCGACGAGGCCCAGAACCTCACCTCGAAACAAATGAAGACCCTGGTCACCCGCGCCGGCCCCGGCACCAAGGTGATCTGCCTAGGCAACGTCGCCCAGATCGACACCCCCTACCTCACCGAGACCAACTCCGGCCTCACCTACGTGGTCGATCGCTTCAAGGAGTGGCAGCATAGCGGCCACATCACCCTACGTCGCGGCGAGCGCTCGCGCCTGGCCGACTACGCGGCCGAGGTGTTGTAAGGCACACGCACTATTAATCAACCCGGGGATAAAGATGGAACTTTACCAGCAGCTGATCAGCGGCGTGGTCAGCAACACCAAAGAGCTGCTGATGTTCGGCATCGGCCTGGTCATCCTCGAGCGGCTGCTGCCCGCCTACAGGGGGCAGAAGCACTTCGGCAAGTCATCGCTCATCGACCTGGCCTACTCCTACATCCTCACCCTCAGCACCCCCTTCTTCATCGCCGTGCCGGTCAGCGCCGCCTACGCCCTGATCAAGTGGAGTCCCACCCTCGACGGCCTCTACGGCCTCATCCTGGTCAACCTCTCACTGCCGATGCAGGTGCTGCTGGCCATCGTCGCCGTCGACCTGGTCGCCTACTGGCGCCACCGCATCATGCACATGAAATACCTCTGGCCCATCCACGCCATCCACCACTGCTCCAGCAAGCTCACCTGGCTCTCCACCGAACGCTTCCACCTGCTCAACCACATCGTCACCATGAGCATCGGGGCAATCCTCATCACCATCGCCTTCGGCCCCGAAGCCGCCCTCTACAGCGCCATGGCCAGACGCTTCTACAACCTCTTCATACACGCCAACGTCCGCATCGACTACGGCCCGCTGGGCTACATCTTCGTCAGCCCCCGTTTCCACCACTGGCACCACAGCAGCCACCCCGAGGCCATCAACTGCAACTACACGACCTTCTTCTCGTTCTTCGATCTGATCTTCGGCACCTTCTATCTGCCCAAGGACAAAAGCTTCCCCACCGAGCTGGGCGAGCGTGACCGTATCCCCGAAAGTCTGGGCGCGCAGTTTATGTATCCGTTCAGGGTTTGGGGGAGGATGCTGAGGGGGGAACCGGGGAGGTTGAGGGAAGGGCGGGTGTAGGTTGGGCTGAGCGGGAGCGATGCCCAACCTCAGCCCAACTTACCGGCTATCTCCCCTTAATTCTCAGCTTTGTTGCAAGTTTATGCTCTAGTTTCAGCCAAAGCTCATGCTTCAGGCTGTCGCACTTTTTTGCATTTCTTTTTTGCTGTAGTGACCAGGTGGAATCTCACCCTCAACCCTAACTCCGGTGGGCTTATGGATAAGAAATATTGTACTGCTTGTCGTTTTCAGCCTTCTTTCAAACTGCTCAGTCTTCCCACTGCTTGAGCTGTGCATCCCGAATGTCACCTCTTGAGGCTCGAGAACCCAAAGTTTTTTATTCATGTATTACTACACTCCATTGCAATTCTTTTCCTGCATAAGTCCGTAGGGGCGCACGCCCCCTCCACCTCAACCCGATACGATTTATACCACTTGTACTTACCCAACTTCTGGGCCTGCCTGTGCCGGGCGTCCTGCTTCCAGCGGCGGATGGACTCTTGATCGGGCCAATAGGATATGGAGATTTCTTAACCGCCCCCGGTGACCGAGCTGAACTCCGCTCAGCCGTATTCAACCATGGCCAATGTGCACATCTGCGCGGCCATTTCCGGGTAGCTTTCGTCGAGTTGATTGATTTCAGCCCTGAAGATGACGGCGTACATTGCTGCATCCTCCCTGATGTGCGGAGGGCCTTAAGCGGTCTCTTCTTCTGGCTCCGCGGCCTGCGGCCAGGCCCGGAGGATAGCGTTGACCAGGGTCGCCAGCGGGATGGCAAAGAACACCCCCCAGAAGCCCCACAGTCCACCGAAGACCAGCACGGCGACGATAATCGCCACCGGGTGGAGATTGACCACCTCGGAGAAGAGCAGCGGCACCAGGACGTTTCCATCCAGTGCTTGGATGATGCCGTAGGCGACCATCAGCCAGGCGAAGCTGGGGCCCCAGCCCCACTGGAAGTAGGCGATAAAGGCCACCGGGATGGTGACCACGGCGGCGCCGATATAGGGCACCAGCACCGAGAGGCCGACCAGAACACCCAGCAACATGGCGTACTTGAGGTCCATCAGCACAAAGGTGATGAAGGTGACCACGCCGACGATCAGCATCTCCCAGAACTTGCCTCGGATGTAGTTGCCCAGCTGCACGTCCACCTCGCCCCAGACACGCCGCGATAGGCCCAGCTCCTTGGGCAGGAAGGCGAGGAACCACTGGATGATGGCGCCCTTGTCCTTTAGGAAGAAAAACACCAGCAACGGCACCAGGATGAGGTAGATCATCACCGTGATCACCCCGGGGATGGAGCTGAGCGAGACCGAGAGGATACGCTCGCCCTGCGTGGCGATCTTGGCGCGTATCAGCTGCATCACCTCGTTGATCTGCGCCTCGGAGATGAAGGGGTAGTGCTCGGGCAGTCCGCTGAGCTTTTCATGCCCGGCGGCGATATAGCCGGGCAGTTCGCGGGCCAGCTCCACGCTCTGGGTCCAGAGCAGTGGCACGATAAACAGCAGCAGGAATAGCACGAAGGCGATAAAGCCGAGGTAGACCAGCAGCACCGCGGTGAAGCGCCGTGAACCGCGCTCCTCCATCATCCGCACCAGGCCCTCGAGCAGGTAGGCGAGAACGATACTGGCCAGTACCGGGGCGAGCATGCCGCCCATCAGCAGCACCACGCCAAAGCCGATGGCCAGCAGTACAGCCAGCAGGATCGCCTGCGGGTCGGAGAAGTGTCGCTGGAACCAGTCGCGGAACATGCTCAAGCCTTAGTCCTCGTCACCGAACTGCTTGATGTAGTACTTCTCGAACAACCCCTCCAGCTCGTCGATCACCTCTGCGGCGGGACGCCCCTGCATCAGGTGTTCGGCCATCAGCCCGGAGGTCTCGTGCAGCATCTTGGAGCGGTCGAGCATGTGGTAGACGCCGGAGAGGCGCTTGATCGCGGCCACCACACTCTCCTCGTCGGGGCGCGGCACGTGGCGCGGTCCCTCCACCACCTCGGGTTCGGCCGGCGGATGGCGCTGGGCCAGGAACTCGGCAAAATTCATCAGCTCCGCCTGGGCCGACTCGGGCAGGCGGCGGTGGATCTCAATCAGTCTTTCGCTGTCGCTCACAATCACTCCAAAAGCGGTTCATTCACGCGGCGACAGTATGCCACAGACATCGCCTCAGGCGTGGTCCTTGCAATACTCGCGAGCGAACTCCAGCAGCTTCTCGATGGCCCGCAGGCGGAACTTCTGCTTCTGGTGGACAAAGGAGAAGGGGCGACTGATGGGCGGGTCCAGCTCCACCGCCACCAGGGTGCCCAGCTTGAGCTCCTTGTCGATGGTGGCTCGGGAAATAATGGAGATCCCCATGCCTGCCTCCACCGCGCCCTTGATGGATTCGGGGTTACCCAGCTCCATGACGATCTGCAGGTT
>JBFFRO010000223.1:0-3574 GCA_041572995.1 Thiohalomonadaceae bacterium | reverse complement strand
CTATTCGTTCACTGAGAAAAAACGCATCCGTAAGGATTTCGGCAAACGCCCGAGTATCCTGGACGTACCCTACCTGCTGTCGATACAGCTCGATTCCTATCGCAACTTCCTGCAGGAAGGGCAGAGCGAGGAGCAGAAGAAAGATAGTGGCCTGCACGCTGCTTTCAATTCTGTGTTCCCCATTGTCAGCTATTCCGGCAACGCCGCGCTGGAGTATGTGAGCTACCGTCTCGGCACCCCTGGCTTCGACGTCAAGGAGTGTCAGGTTCGTGGTCTCACCTATGCCGCGCCGCTGCGCGTCAAACTGCGCCTGGTGATCTACGACAAGGATTCCGCCGCCAAGTCCGTTAAGGACGTGCGTGAGCAGGAAGTCTACATGGGCGAACTGCCCTTGATGACCGAGAACGGCACCTTCATTATCAATGGTACCGAGCGTGTCATCGTTTCCCAGTTGCACCGTTCACCCGGTGTGTTTTTCGAGCACGACAAGGGCAAGACCCACTCTTCGGGCAAGCTCCTGTTCTCGGCCCGCGTGATTCCCTATCGCGGTTCCTGGCTCGACTTTGAATTCGATCCGAAGGACAACGTATTTGTACGTATCGACCGTCGCCGCAAGCTGCCAGCGACCATTCTGCTGCGTGCCCTGGGCTACGACAACGAGCAGATCCTCGGTATGTTCTTCGAAACCGACAGCTACGCCTTCGATAAGGAGGGTGTGAAGCTGTCCCTGGTCGCCGAGCGTCTGCGCGGCGAGACCGCCATCGCCGATATTCTCGTCGACGGTGAGGCGCTTGTGGAGAAGGGCCGCCGCGTCACCGCGCGCCACATCCGCAAGATGGAGCAGGCCGGCCTTAAGGAGCTGAACCTGCCGCAGGAGGCCGTCGAGGGCAAGTGCCTGGCCAAGAACGTGGTCGACACCGACAGTGGCGAGATCATCGCCGAGGCCAACGACGAGCTGACCCCCGAGCTGCTGGACAAGCTGCGCGACGCCGGCGTCAAGTCGTTCGAGACCCTGTTCACCAACGACCTCGACCATGGTCCCTACATGTCCGAGACCATGAAGATCGACACCACCCAGACCGCTCTGGATGCGCTGGTGGAGATCTACCGGATGATGCGTCCCGGTGAGCCGCCGACCAAGGAGGCCGCGGAGAACCTGTTCAACAACCTCTTCTTCACCGAAGAGCGTTACGACCTCTCCGCCGTCGGCCGCATGAAGTTCAACCGCCGCGTCGGTCGCAAGGAGACCACCGGTGAGGGCACCCTCTCCAATGAGGACATCACCGATGTGCTGAAGACCCTCATCGACATCCGTAACGGTAACGGCACCGTCGATGACATCGACCACCTGGGCAACCGTCGCGTGCGTTCCGTTGGCGAGATGGCCGAGAACCAGTTCCGCGTTGGTCTGGTGCGCGTCGAGCGCGCCGTCAAGGAGCGTCTCTCCCTGGCCGAGTCCGAGAACCTGATGCCGCAGGAACTGATCAACGCCAAGCCGGTCTCGGCCGCGGTCAAGGAGTTCTTCGGTTCCTCGCAGCTGTCTCAGTTCATGGACCAGAACAACCCGCTCTCCGAGGTGACCCATAAGCGTCGTATCTCGGCCCTGGGCCCGGGCGGTCTGACCCGCGAGCGTGCCGGCTTCGAGGTGCGTGACGTGCACACCACCCACTATGGTCGTGTCTGCCCCATCGAGACTCCTGAGGGACCGAACATCGGTCTGATCAACTCGCTGGCCGTCTACGCCCGTGCCAACGAGTACGGCTTCCTCGAGACCCCCTACCGCAAGGTGGTGGACGCCCGCATTACTGACGACATCGAGTACCTCTCGGCCATCGATGAGGCCGAGTACGTCATCGCCCAGGCCAACGTCGCCGTGGACGAGAAGGGCAACCTGGTCGACGAGCTGGTCTCTGCCCGTCACCAGAACGAGTTCACCCTGATGCCGCGCGAGAAGGTCGACTACGTCGACGTCTCCGCCCGCCAGATTGTCTCGGTGGCGGCCTCGCTGATTCCGTTCCTCGAGCACGACGACGCCAACCGCGCGCTGATGGGCTCGAACATGCAGCGCCAGGCGGTGCCGACCCTGCGTTCCGAGAAACCGGTGGTGGGTACCGGTATGGAAGGCCCGGTGGCCATCGATTCCGGCGTTACCGTGGTCGCCCGCCGTGGCGGCGTGGTCGACTCCATCGATGCCGGCCGTATCGTCGTGCGCGTCAACGACGACGAGACGGTGGCCGGTGAAGCCGGTGTCGATATCTACAACCTGAAGAAGTACACCCGTTCCAACCAGAACACCTGCATCAACCAGCGCCCGCTGGTGAAGCCCGGTGACGTGATCGCCCGCGGCGACTGCCTGGCCGACGGCTCCTCCACCGACATGGGTGAGCTGGCCCTGGGTCAGAACATGCTGGTGGCCTTCATGCCCTGGAACGGCTACAACTTCGAGGACTCCATCCTCATTTCCGAGCGCGTGGTGAAGGAAGATCGCTTCACCACCATCCATATCGAGGAGCTGACCTGCGTCGCCCGCGATACCAAGCTCGGTTCCGAGGAGATCACCGCGGATATTCCCAACGTCGGCGAGGGCGCCCTCTCCAAGCTGGACGAGTCCGGCGTGGTCTACATCGGCGCCGAGGTGGCCCCCGGCGATATCCTGGTCGGTAAGGTCACCCCCAAGGGTGAGACCCAGCTGACCCCGGAGGAGAAGCTGCTGCGTGCCATCTTCGGTGAGAAGGCCTCCGACGTGAAGGACACCTCGCTGCGCGTGCCCTCGGGCATGAACGGCACCGTTATCGGTGTGCAGGTGTTCACTCGCGACGGCCTGGAGAAGGACGCCCGTGCCAAGCAGATCGAAGATTCCGAGAAGGAGCTGCTGCGCAAGGACCTGATGGACCAGCGCCGCATCATGGAGGAGGACGCCTTCTCTCGTGTGGAGAAGATGCTGGTCGGCAAGCAGGCCGCCGGTGGTCCCGCCAAGCTTAAGGCTGGTGACAAGATCACCAAGACCTATCTCAACGGTCTGGACCGCGACAAGTGGTTCGACATTCGCCTCAAGAACGACGAGCTGAATGCGCAGATGGAAGCCATCTCCAAGCAGCTGGCCGACATGCGCACCGAGTTCGAGGAGCGCTACGAGGAGAAGGTACGCAAGCTCTCCCAGGGCGATGACCTCGCCCCCGGCGTGCTGAAGATGGTCAAGGTCTACCTGGCCGTTAAGCGTCGCATCCAGCCCGGTGACAAGATGGCCGGCCGCCACGGTAACAAGGGTGTTATCTCCATGATCGTGCCGATCGAGGATATGCCCCACACCGACGACGGTGAGCCGGTGGATATCGTTCTCAACCCGCTGGGCGTGCCCTCGCGTATGAACGTCGGTCAGGTGCTGGAGACCCACCTCGGCTGGGCCGCCAAGGGCCTGGGCAAGAAGATTGGCAAGATGCTGGAGGCCAAGGCCGCCGTTGCCGAACTGCGCGAGCTGCTCGACAAGGTCTACAACACCTCCGGCAAGAAAGAGGACTTGGACAGCGTCACCGACGAGGAGATCGTCGAGCTGGCCTCCACCCTCAAGGCCGGT
>JBFFRO010000222.1:0-3617 GCA_041572995.1 Thiohalomonadaceae bacterium | reverse complement strand
GAGCGAGGCGATCGACAATGGCGTGATTAAAGAGCTGCAGGGCTATGAGCAGATCCGCCAGGAGGTGCGCTATGGCGAGGAGCACAGTCGTATCGACCTGCTGCTGCAGGGGCATGCCGACGGGCGTGACTGCTATGTGGAGATCAAGAACGTCACGACCATCGATGCAGCCGGCTATGGCTGGTTTCCCGACGCGGTGAGTGAGCGGGCCAGCAAGCACCTGCGCGAACTGATAACAGTGGCCGCTAGCGGCCAGCGGGCGGTGATCCTCTTCTGTGTACAGCGCGGTGATGTTGAGCGGGTGCGCCCGGCTGATGAGATCGACCCGCGCTACGGCCAGACCCTGCGCGAGGCGGTCGCCGCCGGGGTGGAGGCGCTGGCTTACCGGGCGCGGGTCGAGCCCGAGGGCATCGTCCTGGAACAAAACCTGCCGGTTGAGTGTCCATGAGACGTCCCCATCGTTTTATGGTTTAATCGCCGCATGTTTAGACCCCTGGAACTGTTCGTCGGCCTGCGCTATACCCGCGCCAAGCGTCGCAATCACTTCATCTCGTTTATCTCGTTGATCTCCATGCTCGGCATCGCCCTAGGGGTGACCGCGCTCATTACCGTGCTTTCGGTGATGAACGGCTTTGAGCAGGAGCTGCGCCAGCGCATTCTCGGCATGACCGCCCACGCCAGCATCGCCGCCTACCAGGGACCGCTTGCGGAGTGGCGTGAGTTGCGCGGCTATGCCGACAAGCACGCGGAGGTGCTGGGTTCTGCCCCCTATATCCAGAAGGAGGGGATGCTGATCCACGGCAAGGAGGTGAACGGGGCGATGATTCGCGGCATCTTCCCCGAGGAAGAGCCCAAGGTCTCCGAGGTGGGCGAGAAGATGAAGCACGGCTGGCTGGGCGATCTCAAGCCCGGCGAGTTCGGGATTATCCTCGGCGTTGACCTGGCCCGTCTGCTGGGGGTGAACCGTGGCGACAAGGTCACCCTGGTCACCCCCAGTGCCAATATCACCCCTGCCGGCGTGCTGCCGCGGATGAAGCGCTTCACCGTGGTCGGTATCTACGAGGTGGGGATGTACGAGTACGACAGTGCCATGGCGCTGATCCATATTCAGGACGCGCAACGGCTCTTCCGCATGGGCGACGGGGTGAGCGGCCTGCGCCTGAAGCTTACCGATATGTTCGAGGCGCCGCGCATCAGCCGCGAGCTGGCCGAGAACATCCCCGGGGTCTACGCCATTCGTGACTGGACTCAGAACCACCGCAACTTCTTCCGCGCCATCAAGACCGAAAAGACCGTGATGTTCATCATCCTCATGCTGATCGTTGCCGTGGCGGCCTTTAACATCGTTTCCACCCTGGTGATGGTGGTCACCGACAAGGCCGCCGATATCGCCATCCTACGTACCCTCGGGGCCACCCCGGGCAGCATCATGGGCATGTTTATGGTGCAGGGCACTCTCATCGGATTTATCGGCACCCTGCTGGGGCTGCTTGGCGGTGTAAGCCTGGCACTGAATGTCGAGGACCTGGTGCAGGCCATCGAGGAGCGCTTCGGCGTCGAGTTCCTGCCCGGGGATGTCTATTACATCAGCAAGCTCCCCTCGGAGCTGCACTGGGGGGATGTCGGTGTGATCGCCGCGGTCTCCTTCCTCTTCAGTGTGCTCGCCACCCTCTATCCGGCCTGGCGGGCATCACGTACCCAACCGGCGGAGGCGCTGCGCTATGAGTGATGTGGTGATACGCGCCGAGGGGCTGTGCAAGCGCTTCGAGGAGGGCCCGCTGAGTGTCGAGGTACTCAAGGGGGTCGACCTGACGATCGCCCGGGGCGAGCGGGTGGCCATCGTCGGCGCCTCGGGTTCCGGCAAGTCCACCCTGCTGCACCTGCTGGGTGGCCTGGAACTGCCCAGTGCCGGTAGCGTGGAGGTGGATGGTAGCAACATGGCTGCCCTCAACGAGGCCCAGCGTGGGCGCCTGCGTAACCGCTCGCTGGGCTTCGTCTACCAGTTTCACCACCTGCTGCCAGAGTTTACCGCGCTGGAGAACGTCGCCATGCCGCTGCTCATCGGTGGTATGGCGGTGGCGAGGGCGCGCGAGGAGGCAGTAAGCATCCTTGAGCGGGTGGGGCTCGGCGAGCGCCAGGCCCACAAGCCCGGTGAGCTCTCCGGTGGTGAGCGTCAGCGTGCCGCCATCGCCCGCGCCCTGGTCTCTCGTCCCCAGTGCGTGCTTGCCGATGAGCCCACCGGTAACCTCGATTCACACACGGCCGAGTCCATCTACCAGCTGATGCTGGAGTTGAACCGGGAGCTGGGCACCAGCTTTGTCATCGTTACCCACGACCCCAAGTTGGCCGCGCGCATGGACCGGGTGCTGAATATGGAAGATGGTCAGTTGCACTCCGGGTCGATGGCCTAGCAAGCGACTGCGTTCACCCCCAGGGCCTGAATAGAGAAAAGCCCGAATGGCCTCTGGCCATTCGGGCTTTTTTCGGTAGAGGGGGGAGGGGACTAGCGTCCGCGCATCATGCCGCCGCCAGAGCCCATGCCGTTGCCCATGCCGCCGCCTCGCGGCATATCCTCTCCATCCATACCATAGCCTCGTTTGGGGGGCGTGTCGGGCAGGCTCAGGCCCTGCTCCTCGGCCCGCTTCTGCATCCGCTCGTGGTGCTCGTTGCGGATCTGTTCTCGCTCTTCTGCCGTCTTGGCTGCACGCATGCGGGCACGGTACTCGTTGCGCTCCTGTTCGCTCATCAACTGGCTGCCATAGATGGCATCACGTACACGCTCCTGATCGCGTGCCTGCTCCATATCCTCGGTACGATCCTGATCGGCTGCCGGGGCGCTCAGTGGGGCCAGTGTCAGCAATCCAGCAATAAGGGCAATGCTAAACGTGGGTTTGTTCATTTCAGGCTCCTTGGTGCTAGCTGGGGGGTAGGTAAGGTCTCAATCCGTTCCACCTGGATAGTCATAGTAATAGCATCATATGCGGGTGAGCGGGAGGGCCTCCGTCGCAGTTTTGACGGGTGGTATAGTGGCCCCCTACACTCAGTCGGGTTAAGCAACGACACAAACTGACATGGAGGTCATTATGCAGCGTCTCTCTCTGCCGCTGGATCGGATTCAGGCGGAATACGATGTGGTGGTCATCGGCTCGGGTTATGGCGGCGGTATCGCCGCCTCACGTATGGCACGAGCCGGACGCAAGGTGTGCGTGCTGGAGCGGGGCAAAGAGTTCCAGCTTGGTGAGTTCCCCAATAAGCTCTTCGAGGCAGCGGCGGAGATGCAGAGCCATCTCCCCGGGGGGCTACACCTGGGCTCGTCCAGCGGCCTGTTCGACTTCCACTTTAACGAGGATATCCACTGCATGGTCGGCTGCGGCCTGGGTGGAACCTCGCTGATTAATGCCAATGTCTCGCTGCAGGCAGACCCGCGGGTCTTCGAGGACGAGTGCTGGCCCCAGGCCCTGCGCGAGGATCTCGACGGTGGCTTCGCCCGCGGTATGCAGCGGGCTCGCGAGATGCTCAAACCCAACCCCTATCCCGACGATCTGCCGGAGCCGAAGAAGCTGAAGGCGATGGGGATTTGTGCTCCTGCCATGGGTACCGAGAGTGTGCGCGCACCG
>JBFFRO010000221.1:0-3622 GCA_041572995.1 Thiohalomonadaceae bacterium | reverse complement strand
CTCTTGCCCGAGCGAGCACCGCCCAGAATCAGCTGTCGCATGGGTTCATCCGAAAAAGGGAAAGGGGGGATTGTAACGGAAGGGGGGCTAGCCCGCCCAACCGATGAGGGTCATCAGTGCCAGCGCACCCAGCCAAATAAGGGCGGTGCGACGCACCAGGGAGAGGGTCTCTTCGATGGAGTCGCTGCTCCCCTCCACCGCCTCACCGGGGGTGTACTCAAGGGCGCCGAGGCCGACCCGGCGCAGCAGCCCCTCGGAGTCAGCCAGGCCACCATCGCCATCGCGCCAGGCAGAGGTGGCGCTGGCCCAGCTGCCGCTGAAGGCGTAGCCCAGGGCACAGAGTCGGGCGGGAACCCAGGCGAGGATGGCGTAGAGTCGGCGCACCGCCTCATCGTACGGCGCCGGTTCCTCCTGCGCCGAGGCGGCATTCGCCTGCAGCGAGGCGAAGCGGAACAGCAGTGCGCCCATGGGACCGAGCAGCAGGAACCAGAAGATAACGCCGAAGATGCGCGCATTGGCCTGCTCCAGCACCACGTTCATCACCGACTCACTCAGCCGCCCCTCCTCCGGCGTGCGCCCGTTGAGCAGGGCGGCGGCGTACCAGTCGGCCGACTCCTGGTCGCCACGGCGGCAGGCATCGACAAAGGCCTCCACCTCGGCCTCCAGGTCACGGGGGCCGTAACAGTAGAGCAGCACCAGCACCGCATAGCCGAAGCCGAACAGCAGCAGGGTCCCCTCAAGCGCGGTGCCCAGCACGGCAGCGGCCAGCAGCGGCGGGATAAAGAGCAGCAGCAGCTGTCCCACCCCGGCCAGCCACGAGGCGTTGGTGTGCTCGCGGCCCCAGGCGATGTAGGCCTCGAACCAATGGAAACGGCGCAACTCCTCCAGCGACCCGAGGAATCGCTCGACGAAGAGACTAAGAAGGATACTAAGCAGTGCCATGGCGCTAAGTGTCTGCGTTCAGCCGGCGTCTTGCAAGGGCGGACGTGTCCAGCCCCATTAAACGGAAGTAGTGATGCCAGTCAAAGTGCGGGCCGGGATCGGTCTTTCGCCCCGGGGCAATCTCGCTATGGGCGGCGATACGCGCCGGAGTAATGGCCGGGTAGGCCGCACGGATGGCCGCGCTCACCTCGGCCAGCCTGCGGTACTGTACCGCCTCGAAGGGCTGCTCGTCACACCCCTCCAGCTCGATACCGATGGCGAAGTCGTTACACCCCTCGCGGCCACCAAAGCGCGACACCCCGGCGTGCCAGGCGCGGCCCTCGAAGGGGACGAACTGCAGCAACTCGCCATCGCGGCGGATCAGCAGGTGCGAGGAGACCTCCAAGCCGCGCAGCTCGGCAAAGTCGGGGTGTTCATCCCCCTGCAGCTCGCCGAGAAACAGCGCCTCGATCCACGGCCCGCCGAACTCGCAGCGCGGCAGGCTGATGGCGTGCAGCACCAGCAGGTCGATGACACCTGCCTCGCCCTCGGGGCGGGCGTTGAAGTGGGGGGATGGAACGTGGCGGGCGCTATCCAGCCAGCCGTCGATCACCTTCACGGCGCCTCCTCGGCAGGCAGGGCAAAGGCCTCGTCGATGGCCGCCTCCAGGAGCGGCAGGCGGGCCTCGCACTCCAGGCGGCGGTGAAATTCGCCATCCTTGAACAAGAACAGGCTTGGCAGGTGGAACACCTCAAACTCGTTAACCAGGGCCTGGCTGTGCCCGGCATCCACCTCGAACAACGCCAGCTGCGAATGGGCCTCGTGGTACTGACTGAGCAGCAGCTTCCAGTGGCGACAGGAGGAGCAGCCCTCGCCGCTGACCATCACCAACGCCCGCTCCTGCTCGGCCAGGGTGTGATGGAAATTGAACTCATCCAGTGAGTGCAGGGCCATGGCGGCTACCCTGTGCGATTGCAGAAGCCGCGCAGCACCATGTCGGTAAAGGAGACAATACCGATGATATGGTCGCCCTCCACCACCGGACAGCGCGAGAGGCCGAAACGGTCGAACAGCCGCGCGCAATAGCGGATATCCATGTCGGGGGCGACGCTGACCACCGGCTTGGCCATCACCTCGTAGACGTTGACCCGCTCCGGGGCCTTGTCCAGGGCCAGCACCTTGCGGGCGATGTCGGAGATCAGCAGCATGCCGTACTCGTCGTCTTCATGGCGCTTGTCGATGATCAGGCACTTGGTCTCGACATGCTGCATGGTCTCCAGCGCGTCCTTGACCGTGGTCATGCCGTCGACCATATCGAAACTGGTCTTCATCACGTCGCGCACACGCACCACATTGCGCTCGCTCATATCTCATCCTCCACTACGGCGGTCAGTTGTTGTACCTGGTGGCTGACGCCGACGGCATCCTCCACGTCAATCTGAAAGGCAATGCCGGTGCCGGGCTTGTCGTCGAACTCGCCTACCTCGGCGATCTTCTCGAGGATCTTGCGACTCAGGTGCTCCTCGACCAGAAACAGCAGCATGTCGCGCTGGGTATCCAGTGCCAGGCCGAAGAAGGTCTTGGTCTTCTTCACCCCCTCGCCGCGGGCCTGGTTGAGCACCGTGGCACCGGTGGCCCCGGCGTCGCGCGCCGCATCCAGCACCGCGTCGGTTTTGTCGTCCTCAATGAGGGTGATGATCAGTTTGAAATGCATGGTACTCCCCCCGTTAATCCTCTTGGCGGCGCTGCTCGCGTCGCGCTCTCCATTGACTGATTTGGGCATAGCCCATGACCGACATAATCGGGAACAGGCTGGCGAAGGCGATCAGGCCGAAGCCATCCAGCAGTGGGCTACGTCCCGGCACCGTGGAGGCCAGTCCCAGACCCAGGGCGGTGACCAGCGGCACGGTGACCGTGGAGGTGGTGACCCCCCCCGAATCATAGGCCAAAGCGACGATCATCCGCGGTGCGTAGAAGGTCTGGATGATCACCACCACGTAGCCGGTGATGATGAACCAGTGCAGCGGCGTGCCGCTGACGATGCGGTAGGTGCCCAGGGCAATACCCACCGCCACACCGACGGCCACCGCCGCGCGCAGGCCCCAGACACCGATGGCGCCACCGGAGACCTCGTTGGCCTTAATTGCCACGGCAATCAGCGAGGGCTCGGCCACGGTGGTGGAAAAGCCGATGGCGAAGGCGAACAGGTAGACCCACCAGTAGTCATCCCAACGCAGCACCCGCATCACCTCGTCACCGAGGATGAAGGCCGGATCGGTGAGCTGCCCGGCCATCAGCTTGCCCAGCGGGAACAGCGCCTGCTCCAGGCCGATGAGGAAGAAGGCCAGCCCCAGCAGCACGTAGGCGAAGCCAATGAGGGTCTTCTTCAGGTTGGGGATGGGCTTGCGAATCACGAACAGCTGGAAGCCGAAGATGATGGCGGCGATGGGCAACACATCGCGCAGCGTGCCGACCAGGGTCGCCCAGATGAGATTCAGTAGCTCCATCATGCGAACAGCATCCCGTAGGCCATGACGAAGATCATCGGCGTCAGCGAGGCGAAGGCGATCAGGCCGAAGCCATCGGTCATCGGGTTACGCCCCTTGATCGAGGAGGCCAGGCCCACGCCCAGGGCGGTGACCAGTGGCACGGTGATGGTGGAGGTGGTCACCCCGCCCGAGTCGTAGGCGATGCCGATGAT